>JAPLUA010000594.1:13271-13746 GCA_026397855.1 Verrucomicrobiota bacterium
TGGGAAAAGGTGGGGGCTGGGCCGGGTGATGCAAGCCCTTTGGGGTTGGCTGTTTTCCACATGAGCCGAGCTCCATTAAACCGCCGAGACGAAGAGCGCAGAGAAACGCAGAGAAGAAGAACCCTCTGCGAATCTTCGCAGCCATGAACCTAAAAACGGCACTTGCGATTAACCGCAAAGAACTCAAAGAACACAGAGAAAGGAACTTGTGTTGATTCCGACCAACCAGACTGCTTCACCCGCCGGGTGAATGAAATACATCCGCAATCAATTCATAACCGCCTCTCTTTGCGCTCTTTGCGTTCTCTGCGGTTAAAACAACTGCCGAATTTAGGTTCACGAGGCCCCACCCCACTACCTCGCCGAGTTGCCGGCGGATGATTGGCTGCTGCCGGACCAACCCGGCGCTGAAAGTGCTCGGGATGCCGGGAAACAAAAGGGCAAGGGCTCCGAAGAGGCCCTTGCCGCTTAACTT
>JAPLUA010000594.1:13765-15140 GCA_026397855.1 Verrucomicrobiota bacterium
ACTACTGGTTTTTTCCGTGTTAACTCCCCTGCGGCATGTTAGTTTCCCCGCAGAGGAACTCAGCATGGCTACCGGAGCGGCGAATGTAAACCCCAGATTGATGCCCCGGCACGATTACGGCTTAGCGCGTTCTGCCCAGGCGTCGTGAACTTCAAATGTCACATAATACTCAGATTTTCTTTTCATGCGCTCAGGTTACGGGAGGAGCTTGGACAACGGCTGGATAAACCCTAAAAGGGCTGGGGGCAGGGAAAATGGGCCTGGTTTTCGTGGAAGAGGGACTCCTGAAGTCAACCTGAGAGACGGTTCCGAGACTTTAATCATCCGGGACTTTAATCCGGGACTTTAATCATTGCCTTCTGCCGGCTGCTGGTTGATAGTTAACTATGAATAGTCTCCAACACCACGGAATTGAGGAAGTTCACAAGCAGCTCCACACGCGAATGCAGCGGAACGGTTTGTTGTCCATTAAGGTTCTGGTCACCCGAAGAGCCGGGAAAATGAAATTCAACTTTACCGGTCTGGATGAGGAGGTAAAGAAAGCCGAAAAGATCCTCGCCGACTGGAACTGATTTCCGTGTTTCTCTCGATCATCGCCCGGGTTCCGCCGCAGTTGGCTTGCCGGGAATGTAGCTGCTTTCGCAGCCCGGCAGCGTAGGGATCAGGCGGCCGCAAGCGATGCCCCACAGGTCCCAGTGACCGTCGATGTAGTTGCCGTTGGCGGGCAGCGGGCAGGCTTGCGCGTAGAGATACCATTTACCCTCGATCTGATAAATTGCGGGTGTGGCGACGTGGTAAATCCTATCGTCGTATCAGCCGCGCAGCCGGGGTGGCGGCGAAAACCGAGGAGTTCGGGGCGGACAACAGGAGGGCCGAGGCCGAAAAGGGCTGATTGGATTGGATGAGGCCCCGGCGCAGATGCGCATTCCCGGAAGTAACCGGCAGATCTCAGCGGGACGAGGCGTCGGGCTCCCACCCACCGCGCCTCGACCGTCTGCCACCTTGCCAACATCTCCCTTCGCCCGGGTCGCAAGCTGAAATGGAACCCGAAGGCCGAGCGCTTCGAGCACGACGCCGAGGCTGAGAAGATGCTCTCGCGCCCATACGCAAGCCTTGGACGCTGAGCTAGAGTGCCGTAACCAGGGCCCTTTCAGAAAGCCCCCCCCACTCGGTCTGGTGACTCTGGACAGGTTTGTATCGAGGAGGTGGAGAAGCGGGTGACGGGGTTCGGGACGCACGCCACGGTGGTGGAGCCGGCGCTACGCTACGGGGGAAAGCTGACAGGGCTGGGAAAGGGACCACGGGACCACGGACTACGGCGGAGAAGGGGAAATGCTGGGGACGTGATGCGTGATGCGTGATGCGTGATGCGTGA
>JAPLUA010000172.1 GCA_026397855.1 Verrucomicrobiota bacterium
CCCTATGTAGGCATCCTGACTTATCTCGTCGCGCCGACCTTCCTGCTTTTCGGGTTGTTGCTTGCCTTGTTCGGCGCCTTTCTGCGCCGGCGCCAGGTGGTCAAGACGGGCGGGCCGCTGCCGCCGATCCGGATTGATCTCACCCGGCCCCGCGATCGGCGCCTGCTTGGGGTTTTCCTGGTCGGCAGCGTGGTGTTCCTCCTGATTGCGGCTCTTGGCAGCTACCAGACTTACCATTTCACGGAATCGGTCTCATTCTGCGGCCAGGCCTGTCACGGGGTGATGAAGCCGGAGCACGTCACCTACCTCAACGGCCCACACGCCCGCGTGGCCTGCGCCGAGTGCCATATCGGCAAGGGCGCCAATTGGTATGTCCGCTCCAAGCTGTCCGGCACCTACCAGGTCTATGCCACGCTGGCCGATAAATACCCCCGCCCCATTCCCACCCCCGTCAAGAATCTCCGCCCTGCCCAGGAAACCTGCGAGGAATGCCACTGGCCCAAGAAGTTCGTCGGCAATCTCGAACGCACCTTCGTTAGCTACCTCGGCGACGAAACCAATACCCCCTTCACCGTGCGCATGCTGATGAAAGTGGGCGGCGCCGATCCCACGCACGGCCCCGAGGGCGGCATCCACTGGCACATGAACGTGCGCAACAAGATTGAATATGTTGCCACGGACGAAGCCCGGCAGAAGATTCCCTGGGTCCGCATGACCGATGCCCAGGGGGCTGTTACCGAGTTCCGCACCTCCCGCTTCACCAACACCGTGGACGAGGCATCCATCCGCCGGATGGACTGCATGGATTGCCATAACCGCCCGGCCCACCGCTATCAAACCCCCAATGCGGCCGTCAACCTCTCGATGTCTCTCGGCAGGATCAACCCTGCCCTGGCCTACATCAAAACCAATGCCCTCTTTGCGCTGACACGGCCTTACACCAACGACCTCCAGGCCCGGGAAAGCATCGCCACCATCCTGTCCGAGCGTTACCCGGGCGACACGCGCATCCGGCCGGTCATTGATGCCGTGCAGGAGATTTACCGGAATAACTTCTTCCCGGAAATGAAGGCCAACTGGAAGGTTTACCCCGACAACATCGGGCACAAGGACTGGCCGGGCTGCTTCCGGTGCCACGATGGCCTGCACAAGACAGCCGATGGCAAGAAATCCATCAAGGCCAACGACTGCAATGCCTGCCATACCATCCTGGCCCAGGGCCGTGGCGCTGAGCTGGATCAGATGACCCCCAGCGGACAGAAGTTCAAACACCCGGGCGACGAGGTGGATGGCGCCTGCAACGACTGCCACACCGGCGGACTCTAGCCTGATTATGACCACCAGAACCCATTTCGGACGCCTCCTCGGCTTGTTCCTTTGCCTGGCGTGGTTCACCGCCGCGGCCGCGGACAAGAATCCCAACAGCGCCTGCCTCGATTGCCACTCGGATAAGACGCTCACCAAGACCAATGCCGCCGGCAAGGAGGTTTCCTTGTTTGTCGAGGAGGCTAAGCTGCTGGCCGGCATTCACAAGACCAACACCTGCACCAGTTGCCATGCCGACGTGACCCCCAAGCACCCGGACGACAACGTCGCCGTGCAGCCGCCCGCTTGCGCCAAGTGCCATGACGCCGAATCCAAGCAGTATGCCACCAGC
>JAPLUA010000202.1 GCA_026397855.1 Verrucomicrobiota bacterium
GTCGGCTGCTTCGGGCTGCTTGACCACCAAGGCCAGCGCCCGTAATTCCTCCAAGTCACCCAGGGCATAGGCATCCTGCACGCGGAGCCACATGCGCTTCTGGTCCTCAGTCAGGCCGGGATGGAGGTCCGGATGGAGCGCCTTGACGAGCGCGTAGTATAATTTCTTCAGCTTGCGGCCCTGCGCGGGGGACATCAGAGAGCTCAACCGTGCCTCGGCGCTTTTGATCCGCTCGGCGGCTTCCGCGATTCGTTGTTGCCACCGCACAAGCTCGCCTTGGATCTGCCCTTCAATTACTGGCCAGTCCGGCGACTCGTTGCGGTTCAGAGCCGCTTGCGACAATTCGATGGTCCGCTTGAGCTGGGCGGCGTGGTACATCTCTTGCAGAAGCTTCAGCTCCCACACGCCAATTTTGGTGTGATACAGCGCCATGAGGTTGGGCCTTACGGTGTGCCACAGGTCATGCGCTTCGGCCAGGAGACGGGCCAGTTCGGCGCGCAGCAGCTCAGTTTCCTTGTGCAACTGGCGCGCTTCGGAATGAAGGTTCAGGCCGGGGCGGCTCATGACAGTTGGGCCAGCGTGCCCCGGCTGACGGAGGAAAACAAGACTTCTGCTCTCCAGTTACGATTTGCTCGGGAATACCATCGGGGAAAGCTGCGCACTTCATCATTCCGTGATAGCGGGAGCAATGGTCGCATTGCAGGTTCAGAATTGTTGATGCAAATGTAGATGATCATTGTGAAAGTCTCTGCGAGGATGCGGGCGCTGAAGGCCCCACACCATGGGCAGAATTAGATCATTTCCTCGGCTCGCTTTTCACGTGAGGTTTTGGGCTTCTTGACGCTGGATGCCTTTTGCTCCTCGGCGGCGCGTCCGAGGTTCAGAGCGAGCAGCTTTTCGAGGATCTGCTCATCGGTGAGTTCGGCGGGCCATCCGTAAGCGGCGGCAACGGCGGCATCGAGTTTCTTATGCGCGAGGTCAAGCCAGACGGGGCGCTCGTTGTAGAGGTCGGTCAACGTGCGCTTCTTGAGTTTGGCGGCGCAATCGCCGTCGCGCGGCTCAAGACGCGGATAGCGCACGGTGCCGATCCCGTTCTTGTCCGGGTTGACCACGTAGCGCGACCACGGGCCGTCGGCTGAGCCGGGAAATTCGAGGACGCGTTCGACCGTCCATTCCTGGGGATTGAGCCAGCGCTCACGCAGCTCGTTCAACTCCTTCGCAGCGGCGGCGATGGCAGCGCGATGGTCGTCCGGCGTCATGTGCGAACTGCCGTAAGGCGGCGGCTCCTCTTTGCCCATGTAGTAGTTCTTGGCCGCCAGCATCTCGGCGTAAGTCCGGTCGGGTTCAGGCTGTTTCCGCTCTGGCGGTTTGCCCGGCGCGGACTCCGCTGGCTGCAAGTCGTCGGGGAAGGGGAACGGGAAGGTCTCAAAGCAGGTGGTTGGAGTGTAGCGAGAGCCGGATTCCTTTTCCCGCAACTGTGTTCCTTGACGATCAGCCCAAACCAAATGGAAACGGGAATTGAGCGCGCCGAAAAGTAAATCATCTGCTCGGCCAAAAACGATTACCACGTTTGCGGGCAGGCACACAGAATCTAGCCAGGCAAAAATGCGGTGTTTGGCAACCATGCATGTCGCCAAGAAGCGTCCCTTTCCTTTGAACGCCGCCCGCATTGCCGGTCGCGACTCCGCGTAAATCCACCAATTGCGGGCGTATGCCTCCCGACGATTCTTCGCACGAATTGGCTTAGCAGTTCGGTCCAGGAATTGGAAAGGGATTTCATACTTGGCAGCGGACTCCTGCGGTTTTTCCACTCCAAAGTCGATAGTCCATTGCCACCGGGCGCGTTGATTGATGTCTTGGCCATTGAGATAGGGCCTGAGAACGTCGCTGTTTGGTCGCCTGTTCGGATTCGGCGCCGTAAGCCAGGGTGAGACTTCGTCGAAAGGCAAATCGAACGGGCCTGCGGGTGTGATCCCCATGAAGCTGATTCGCGCGTTGGTCTGGAGTGGCTGTGCTAGGGAAAAGTTTGCTGTGCTAGAAAGCTGAGGGGCTATTTCTGCCACTTCTCTTCCGTCAAGTTGGCGGGCCTTTTCGGTTCCATCGTCGAAGCCGATCATGCTGACGTGTACTGTCGCCCCGGCAAGTATCCAATCTCGGTCGCTCTCTGCGAAGAAGATGTCACCCGTTTCTTTAATACGCTTGAGCACATCGCGGTTTGCTCCGCCACGAATCCCTTGCGTCGCCAGCAAACCCGCCCGCTTGCACTTGCCCTGTTCAATGAGTCTGCGGGCCTTCTCGAACCAGTAACAACAAAGGTCCGCTTCCGGGCGCACGCGAGTTTCGAAGGTTCCAAACAGGGCTTCCACGTAGCTGCTGCCAAGCTCACGGCGGAGCATTTTACCACCCAGAAACGGAGGGTTACCAACGAGCACGTCGCATTCGGGCCATTGGCGCTCAGTGTAGAACTTTAGGGAGCCGTCTTCTCTGTGCTGGTCCGCTTGGGCCTCCTTCAAGGTTCTGGCTTTGTTGTGAAAGTGCGGAACCAGCAGCGCGTCTTCGTTCAGGAAGCCGTCGAGGTTCTGCAAGACGGGCGTGCGGTCGTTGTCAAAGCCGTTATCGCGGCGCCATTGCAGATAGCCGATTTGCACCGTCACCTGGGCCAGCTCGTAGGCGTAGGGGTTGATCTCGATGGCGCGGAGTTGATGGACGCCCACTTCCGGCCTGAACTGGAAGCCGAGCATGGTGGCAAAGGTGATGACTTCCTTTTCAAGGTCCAGCAGCATCTGGAGCGAGACGTAGAGGAAGTTGCCGCTGCCGCAGGCGGGGTCCATGACCAGCAGTTTGCGGAGGTCTTTGAGGAAGGCTTGAATGCGGGCGCGGTCCCCCGGCGTGCCCCGGCCCCGTTTGAAAGCGGTTAACAGGGAGGCTTTGAGCGCGGCCCATTCGCGGCGGAGCGGCGCCATTAGCACGGGTTCAACCAGCGTGACGATGTCGGGGCGGCTGGTGTATTGAGCGCCCAGCGCAGCCAACTGGTCCGGGTCCAGGCCCCGGGCGAAGAGGGTGCCCATGATGCTGGGCTCGACGAATTGCCAATCCGCCTCGGAAGCTTCTGCGAGGGTGCGGCGTTCCTCCTCGTTCAGCTCGAAGACGGTGGCGTCGTCGAACAGATGGCCGTTGAAGTGGCGAATCTTGTGAGCGCCGAACATGCCACCTTTGGCCATCGTGCGAAAGAGCGATTCGAGCGCCTGGGAAAACTGATGCGGGTCGTCGAGGGCGGTCCGGGCCAGTTCGGAAAAGAGGTTCTTGGGCAGCAGGCCGGTGTCCTCGGCGAAGAAGCAGAAGACGAGGCGGTTGAGGAACCGGGCAATGCGAAGGTTCTTCCGCTGGGCGACGTTGACCTCGGCGCGGGTTTTGGCGTCCGTTAGTTCGGCGCTTTCGCGCTTTTGCAGGGAGCGGGCGACGGCGGCGAACTTCTCCGCGAGCGCCGTCGTGACCTGGGCGGTGGTGCGCTGGGGTTTGAGGAACTCGGGATTCTCGAACAGGGCACGCAGAATGCGCAGGTTCTCCGGGCGGTCAATTTCGTCGTTGGTGAACTCGAAGGTTTCCTGGACCGTGCCGTTGAAGTTGGTGCGGATGATGTAGCGGTCGAAATCGCAGACGACCAGCAGGGGGGGATTGAGCAGGGCCTCGCGATAGCGGAGGAGTTGCTTATAAGCTTCGTCCAGGTTCTTCTTCTTGCCCTTGTATTCCCAGCCAAAGCAGGCCTTCTTCCACACGTCGGCAAAACCGCGCTCGGCGGGGTCGCCGGAGTCCGGGTGTTCGAGGTCGAAAAGCTCAGCGTCTTTGACGACGCGTTTTTGGAAGCAGAAGAAATCGTTGCCGGTGGGGTCGGCTTCGGCGGGGGTAGGCTGGCCAAGGAGGCGGCACAGGTCGTTGAAATGCTCCTGGTAGGCCGCGGATTCCTTGCCTTGGTAGCGCGCCCATTTCTTCTTGAACTCTGCGACGGTCATGTGTTCTGCCGGATTTCGCCCTTCGGCTGGCTGGGGTTATAGACGGGGATTACAACTTGCGCAAGCCAGAGGGTGATTTCCGCTTCCGGGAAAATTGAGGCGCATTTGCGAGGCGCGGAACTGCCAGTCAAGACCGCGGGCGGTTGGGGACGAGGCGGGTCCAGTAATCGAAGGCCTGGCGGCAGGGTTTTGGGAGGTTTTGGCCGGGGCAGGGGTGGCGCTGGCGGGAGCGTTTGTCACTGCAGGCGCCGGAGACGCCGACTTCTTACGCCGCTCCACCGCCCTTTGCTCGTAGTAATTGAGCTGGGCCAAGAAGTAAACGAATCCAGCAACCAGGAGAGCGACCGTAATAACGGTCCAGACCATCACCTTCCGTGGAATCAGCGGCTCCTGCGGCGGCATCGCGAGCATCAATTCGGTCTCCTCGGCGCAGCGAGGGCACTGGGCCATCAGGCCGATGCTCTCGGCCGGGAATTGCAGCGAGCCGCCGCAATGCTGGCACTCGCCCCGGAGGCGTTTGGTCTTAGTCATTGCCTGGGCGTGAAACAATATACGGACTGCTTGGCCGGAAGACTTGAGACTTCGGCTGCACCACCAGATCCCCATCGCGCACCCAGCCTTCGCCACGCACGGCCAGGTGCTTGGCCATCTTCTGCCGCCACTCCCGGACGAGCGCAGCCGAGGCGTCGTCGGCAGCCAGATCGCGCAGCTCATGCGGATCGGCTTGCAGATCAAAGAGCTGCTGCATGCCGGTTACCGTGTAATAAACATACTTGTAGCGCTGGTCTGTGAGCGCCACCCAGCCATCTTTGGGCGCGTAACACGAGGCATGTTCCAGGTCCAGCACGCTGCGCCACGGCTTGCCGCGCAGGGCATCGAGCAGGCTCAGCCCTTCCACGCCCGGCGGTTTGGGCAGACCGGCCGCATCGAGAAAGGTCGGCAGGACATCGCGCAGCTCGGCCAGATCCGGTCGCACCTGGCCGCGCCGCGCCTCCAGCCCCAGCCGCGCAGGCCAGCGCACAATCATCGGCACGTTCACCGATCCCTCCACGGAGAACGTCTTCCGATACAGGTAATGATCGCCCATGATGTCCCCGTGGTCATTCTCGGCTTCGGCACTTTTGCCTACGTCACCCGCCTGACCCGCTCTACGA
>JAPLUA010000563.1 GCA_026397855.1 Verrucomicrobiota bacterium
CACGCTCCACGCTCGACACGCTCGACACGTCCCCTAAGGCCCGAGCCTGAATCCCTTTATCCCCGCAACCGCCTTGATTGAGAGTGAGGGGACGACCACAATTGCCAGGCTCAGGACCATCGCTGCGGCGCACACAGCCCTGTTCCCGCCTCGTTTGAGAGCGGAGAGGCTCCTCGCCAGCGAGAGCGCGGCCAGGCCAAGGGCTGCCGCCACAACATACGCTCCCCATGCCATCGGACGGATGGACGTTCCGCCCGGCACAACGAGAAAGGGCAGAGCCTGCGCCCCGACCAGGATCAGGCTGAGCAGCGGCAGCGCCAGCGGTTCCAGCACACCGCCCCGGGCCGCGCTCCGGCTAAACCGCTTCCACGCCATCACCCCCAGCGCGCCCGAGCCGATCATGAAGCTCAATGCGTATAACAACATCAGTGGATATCCCACGATGGCGACAACGCCCTGGGTCGCCTGGGGAGCGCCTTTGGCGGAACGCTGCATCCAGGAGAGCGGGTCGGCCCCCGGGATCAACGGCCAGCAGCACAAGGCTCCCGAGAGGCAGTAAATGATCTTCTGTGTTCGCGCGCTCAATTCCATGGCCAATGCATTGTTGACTGATCCGCCCGGTTACTTGGCCTTGGGCTCCCGCCGGATGAGAAACCCGAGAACGCCAATCAGGGCGCAAGGCAGCCAGACACAGAGAATCTCTGAGCGGACGACGCGAATCCCCCACGCGGAAAAGAACAGGCGGGCATCGAGGGGTGAAACCGCAATGGGGCGCCACGGAAGAAAGTAGCGGTGATTTGAGAAGGGGCTGAGGAGAGCCACCCCCAGACCTCCAGTTGTTAAGGCGTCGAGCAACCCGTGCGAGCTGCAACTGACGAAAACCACGGCGAAGACGGCGCTGGGGGACGACCGCAAAGTTCGATACAGAAAGGCCGCAGAAACGGCAAGGAGGAGCGCGAAGAGAATCGAGTGCGAGAAACCACGATGCCCGAGCGGGTGCCCGTAGGGTATTCCCAGCCTCAGGCCGAGGGCGTCCATGTCGGGAAGAAGCGAGGCCCCGATACCCGCAAGGAGCAGGCGCCCGGAAATGTAGCGCTGGCCGTAAGTGGCTCCCAGGGCAAGAGGGATAGCGGGGTGGGTCAGGATGGACGGCATGTGTTCTTTCCGGGCAACAGTGTCATTGTGGCAGAGGTATTTATCGGCTTCAAATTGCTCGCTTGCAAGCAGAGACTCCAACTGCGGGCAGGAAGAGCAGGCGATCCAGCCCCCAGCCCCTCTTCACTTCAGCCTTTTAAGTTCCCGGATTTGGCTTAGTGTCCCCGCATGACGTTAAACGAGCAGATGACCCGGTTGGCGCAGCAGGCCAAGGCCGGCTCGCGCGAGTTATCCCGGCTGACCACCGCCGATAAGAATGCCTGCCTGCTCGCCATGGCCAATGCGCTCGAACAGAACGCCGCGGCCATCAAGGAGGCCAATGCGCTCGATATGGAAGTCGGCGCGAAGATGGGTCTGTCCTCCGCGATGCTTGACCGGTTAAAGCTCGACGACAAGCGCATCGCGGCCATGTCGAAGGGCCTGCGCGAGGTCGCCGCCCTGCCCGATCCCGTCGGCCGGGTGCTCGATGAGCGTACCCGCCCGAACGGGCTGAAGCTGCGCAAGATCAGCACGCCGATCGGCGTGGTGGTCATCATCTACGAGTCGCGGCCGAATGTGACGGCCGATGCCGCCAGCCTATGCTTCAAGTCCGGCAACGCGACAATCCTGCGCGGGGGCAAGGAGGCCCTTAACTCGAATCTGGCCATTGCGCGGATCATGATCGAGGCCGGCCGGCGGACGCTGCCAGCATTCCCTGAGCATGCCATCCAGGTGGTGCCGACGACCGAGCGCGAGGCGATCAAGGAATTGCTATCTCTGACGCAGTATGTGGATTTGTGCATGCCCCGCGGCGGCGAGGGCCTGATCCGCGCCGTGGCGGAGTGCTCGAAGGTGCCGGTCATCAAGCATTACAAAGGCGTCTGCCATGTCTATGTGGATGGCGAAGCCGATTTGCAGATGGCCGAGGCTATCGCGCTCAACGCCAAGGTCCAGCGCCCCGCAGTGTGCAATTCCATGGAAACCCTGCTGGTGGACCGCAAGGTCGCCACGACTTTCCTGCCGACGATTGCACAGCGGCTCGGCGAGAAGAACGTTCAGTTGCGGGTGGACGCCGAGGCTGAGGCCATACTGAAAGCAGAAAGCGGAAAGCAGAAAGCAGAAATACGGAGTGCCACGGAGCAGGATTGGTTTACCGAGTATAACGACTATATTCTCAATGTGCGGGTCGTGGACAGGGTTCGGCAGGCGATTGACCACATCAACCATTACGGCTCCGCCCACTCGGACAGCATCGTCACGCGGGACGAGGCCTGCGCACAGCAGTTCCTTGCCGAGGTGGATTCCGCCGCGGTCTATTGGAACGTCTCGACGCGCTTCACCGACGGGGGCGAATTCGGCATGGGTGCGGAGATCGGTATCAGCACCGACAAGATCGGAGCCCGCGGCCCGATGGGCCTGGAAGAACTGACCAGCTACAAGTGGCTCGGAATCGGCAACGGGCAGGTAAGGGGCTAAGCCCGGGGCGCGCAGGAGATGTGCATGAGAGGGCAGATATGATCAGCACCCCGCTAGTTGACGAATCAGCCCGCGCCGTTCGTAGCGCAGATTTTCAATCTGCTGTATCGCAGAATTGCATTCTGCTGAGCGCGGCAACGAACGGGCATCCGACTTTGCTGTGCGGCCAGCCGATTGAAAATCGGCGATACGGCAGATTGAAAACCTGCGCTACGATGCTGAGGCCGAGTATGCCCGAGGCAAGGGGTTGCCAAGAGAATACAGGCGCTCTGTGAGCTCAAATATGCTAACCGCTCCGCCTTCCGATCCCGCCGGTCGCGCACGCTTTGTGCGTGAACGGTTGCCGGCGGAGGGCCTGTTCGCAGATCACAACTGGCGCACCTCCCCCGCCCCCTATTCGCTCGGCCCGGCGCTGGCGAAGGAGGTGGAATCGCTGGGGCGCGTGCTGTTGCAGTTCTATCGCGCGGTCAACCTGCTCTACCGCAAGAGCGTGGATGGCAAGCAGCCGGAGTGGGTGGCACGCTGGCTCGATCTCGGCAAACCGACCGAACTGATCCAGCTTCAGCGCTCGCCGGCACTGAAGAACGATCTGCCGCGCGTCATCCGGCCAGACCTGCTGATCACGGACCAGGGGCTCAAGGTGACCGAGTTGGACTCGGTTCCCGGCGGCATCGGCCTGACCGCCTGGATGAACCAGGCCTACTCGCAACTGGGCGCGGAGGTGCTCGGCGGAGCGGATGGGATGTCACGCGGCTTTGCTGGAATCTTCGGGGACGCACCGACCGTGCACATCGTGGTATCGGAGGAAGCCGCCACCTACCGCCCGGAGATGACCTGGCTGGCCGGCCAGTTGGGCGCCTCAAGATTCAAGGTCCAGGACGCGCAGTTCACTGCCCCCGCCGATGGCGACGCGGTCTATCGCTTCTTCGAGCTGTTTGACCTCGCCAATGTGCCCGGCGCCAAAGCCCTGTTCGACCTGGCGGCCGCAAAACGGATCCGCTTGACCCCGCCGCCGAAGCCGTTCTTCGAGGAGAAGATGCTCTTTGCGCTCCTGTGGAACCGGAACCTGCAAGGCTTCTGGCGCCAGGAACTGGGCGAGAGTTTCCTTAATCGGCTGCTGCGC
This sequence comes from Verrucomicrobiota bacterium, assembly GCA_026397855.1. Classification (GTDB taxonomy): domain Bacteria; phylum Verrucomicrobiota; class Verrucomicrobiia; order Limisphaerales; family UBA8199; genus JAPLUA01. Next base: position 3,734 of record JAPLUA010000563.1, read on the forward strand.
CTGACTCCTTACACCTGGATCATTGACCCCGCTCCGCTGCCCCCGCACGCCGCCATCCCCGAGCTGAACCTCACGGATTGGCAGCAGCTCACCACACTGTCTCAGAAAGAGCGGGAGCTGATCCTCAAGGTATCCGGCTTTTCGGCTCAGGCGTGGGGTGCGCGCGGGGTCTATCTCGGGAGCGACCTCTCGCACGCCGACTGGGCCGCTGCCGTCAGCGATGCGCTAACCCACTTTGAGCAGTCCCCGCGCGTGTTGCAGCGCTATCACAAGCCCGGGCTGGTCGAGGCCCAATGGTATGATTTCGCAGGCAACACGCTCGTGCCCATGAAAGGCCGCGTGCGGCTCTGCCCTTATTACTTCGTTGCCGGCGACGGCGACGCCGCGCGCGCCGGACTGGGCGGCGTGCTGGCCACGATCTGCCCGGCCGACAAGAAGATCATCCACGGTATGACCGACGCCATCTTCGCGCCCTGCGCTGTTTGAATCCGACACGTGCCACTGACGTAGCCGGACTTCGATACTCGCTGAGGGGTTGGGGGGCAAGCGGTTACACGGTCACCATCACGGTCGGCGGCACAAGCTGCGCTACCTTCGGGCTGTTCTTTCGGCCGAAGCGGTGATGGCAGGAGCCTATCGTCCCTTTGCAGCGCGTTCCGCTACAGGGATGACTTCCGTGTTGAGCATTCGCACCCCGGCTTCGGGTTTGAAATGCACCGGGTCATCCTTGAAGAAGTTCTCCTCGGCGCAATAGGGGCTCGTGGAAAGATCAACCACCAGCGGGAAGATTGTCTGCAAGCGGCTCCGCCAGGCCTGATACTTCGCCATCGCGGACGCGTCCCGCAGCCGGCTCGCCACGACCTCGTACAGGGGAGGCACGACGACCACGCAGATGATGCCACGCTCCCGCAGGCATTCGGCAATCCTGGTGTAGTAAACCATTGGAAACTTCGAGGCGCCCTTATAATTCCAGTAGCCGCTCCCCAGCTTCTCCACCACGAATGCGAGGTGGGCCGGGTCCGGCTTGTCCCAGCGCTCAAACCAGGGCTTGGCATCAAACGAGCCGTCGTCTCGCAGAGTGACCGGCACACCGGTGAAATGGCTGTAGAGGGTCTTGACGGAGTACTCCACCGTCTTGAGGCTGAGCAGGTTGTTGAGGGTGGAAGTCAGGGTGGGCGGGGCGAAGATGTCGCCCTTCGGCGAGGGAGGGTCGCCCTGGCCCAGCTCGACGCCCAGGATGACCAGCTTCTGCTTGTGCGCGAAGCGGTTCAGGAAATAGTAAGCCTCCTCGGCATTCCCCCCGCCAAAGCCGGCGTTGAAGAACTTGAAGCCCTTCAGGTCGGCCACCGGGATCATCGCCATGCGGCTGTTCCCCACCACCAGGGCATCATGCGGGTAGCGCTGCACCTGCGAGGATTTGAACTCCCGCTCGGCGGAGATGTAGATCCCCACGCGGTTCTGGCCGAAAAGGCCGTAGGGGTCCACGAGGTAATTGAACAGGCCAATCGTGAACACCAATCCCCCCACAAGGCCAAGGGCGAGGATGACAAAGCGGCGCGGCGAGGTGTCCATGCTAGAAATTGTAGTAGAGGAACTCCCCTGCTCGCGAGAGGGACAGGATCGCCGCCGCCAGCAGCAAGGCCGTCAGGCAGGCCCAGGCCGGGGTCATCCGCCACCGCTGCCAGGCGCTGCGCGGTGACCAATCGTCCTTCATCGCCGCCGGATAGGGCTGCTGATCGCGGAACAACTGGGCGGCATTCGGCAGGATCCACACAAAAGCCAGCAGGCCCACCAGCCAGATCCAATCCTTGGCCTTGAGCAAGGCCGGCGTGCCGGCGGTCGGCCCCGACCCCAGGCCGAACATGCCCCCGAAGATGAGCCCGACGGCTTTCAGACCCACCGCTCGGAACAGCACCCACCCGAGTATTACCAGAAAGAACGTCAGCACCGTGCCCGCCCAGCGCGTCAGCAAGGGGGGCAACGGCCACCGCCGCCGGCCCGGCGCCCAGAACTCCTGCCAGAGATGATTTAATCCCAGGCAGAGACCGTGAAATAGGCCCCAGAACACAAAGGTCCAGGCCGCGCCATGCCACAGCCCTCCAATGCCCATGGTCAGGATCAGGTTCGCGTAGCGCCGGAATTTGCCCTGCCGGTTGCCGCCCAGGGGTATGTAGAGGTAATCCCGCAGAAACCGGGACAGGGTCATGTGCCAGCGCCGCCAGAACTCGATGATGTTCACCGCCTTGTAGGGCGAGTTGAAGTTCAGCGGCAGAATGATGCCGAACATTCGCGCCAGGGCGATCGCCATGTCCGAGTAGCCGGAGAAGTCGAAGTAGATCTGGAATGTGTAGGAAAGCACCCCCGCCCAGGCGTCGGTGAAGTAGAGGGGATTGCCCGCCGCCGCGGCATCAAAGACATCCCCCACGTGCGAGCTCAAGCCGTCCGCGATGACGACCTTCTTGAAGAGCCCGATTGCGAAGATGCCCAGGCCCACCGCCAGGTTGTCCCAGTGGAAACGGTAGGTCCTGGGCTCGGCGAACTGAGGCATCATCTCCCGGTGATGGATGATGGGGCCGGCGATCAGATGCGGGAAGAAGGTGATGAAGAGCAGGAAGTCGCCGAGGAGATGCCAAGCGGCAGGATGATCTTCTCCAGCGGCCAGTGGGTGCCGCAGAAGAGATTGACGTTGTTTACGAAGAAGTTGGCGTATTTGTAGTAGCCCAGAAGCAGCAGGTTCGCCGTGACGCCCCAGAAGAGCAACTGTCCGCCCGAAGAACGTCCCGCCCCCACGGCCCGGCCAATCTGGCGTCCGAGCCAGAAGTTGCAGAGCATGGAGACGACAATCAGGACGACATAGATGGGGTTCCACCAGCCGTAAAAGACGAGCGAAGAGATGGTGAGCCAGAGCTTGGCCGGTTTGGGGCCGAGAAAGCGCGCCAGCAGGCAAAACCCGATCAGGGTCACCGGCAGGAAGGCGAACAGGAAAATGTAGGAACTGAACAGCATCGCCTGATCTTCAGCCGATGCAGAGGGACGAAGCAGCTATCCCGCCGCCCTTGGCAGGCTCGCGTTGCGGCCGGCCGAAGCCTTTGCCGGCGGAGACTTTGCGCAGTAATTCAATCATGTTGCGCGCAGAAGTATGACGCCGTAACGGCAGGGAGGCGAGCAGATTGTCTATCGGCGAATCGGAGATGGGAAGGGCTGGCGACGAAATACCGGCGTCTTCAACGCTCCAGAAACAAGGCGGCAACCGATTCCGCCGACAGCCCGGCGAGGCATTCTGCGGTCTGGCGGCGGAGGCAGGATTCCCGCGCTCCCTCGGCGCAGGGGCAAGGGGCGGTCAGGTGCCGATGTTGCGCGCCGCACGGAAGCCATTCCATCAAGCCGGCATACTCGCGGAAGATGGAGACCGTCGGCAGGCCCAGCGCCGTTGCCAGGTGCAGCACCCCGGAATCGCCTCCCACATGATGGGAGCAGCGCTCGAGCAGGGCCGCGAGCTGCGTCACCGTCAGGTCGGTGAACGTTTGCAGACCCGGGCCCC
>JAPLUA010000014.1 GCA_026397855.1 Verrucomicrobiota bacterium
GGGAGGCACCGAGGCAATCCTCTCAGTTCGTGTGGACAAGCCGGCAGAATGCCGGCGCTCCGCGAAAGCGCGGGAAGGTTTGATTCGCCGGGCGCGGCTTGTAGAATCGGGCATGGAAATCACGATACGAGGGGCAACCCCGGCCGACGGCCCGGTCATTGCCGATTTTAACCTGCGCCTGGCTCAGGAAACCGAGGACCTGCGCCTGGATCCCGCGCGCGTTCAGGCCGGCGTGGCCGCCCTGCTCCAGGATCCCGCCAAGGGGGTCTATTATGTCGCCGAGGTAAACGGGGCGGTGGCCGGGCAGTTGATGATCACCTACGAGTGGAGCGATTGGCGCAACGGGAATCTCTGGTGGATTCAAAGCGTGTATGTGCGGCAGGAGTTTCGGGCGCAGGGTGTATTTCGACGGCTCTTCGAGCACGTCAAGGCGCTGGCCCGGGAGAAGAACGATGTGCCGGCACTCCGCCTCTATGTCCATTCGGACAATGCGCGCGCGCAGCGGTCCTACGAGAAGCTCGGCATGAGCCGCACCCATTACGGCGTGTTCGAGATGGACCTGACAACCCTTTAACATCCCCATGAGACCCGCCCTTGTTCAATCTCTCCTCCTTGCGCTGGCCTGCCTGCTTCCGCGCTCCAGCCCGGCTCAAAGCTCCCCGCCCGCGCGGGAGCAGGTCCGGTCCCGTTTGCAGCAGGAATATCCCAGCCTGTTCGAACTCTACAAGCATCTCCATGCCCACCCCGAACTCTCCCTGGGCGAGCGACAAAGCGCCGCCCGGATAGCGGACGAACTGCGGAAAGCCGGCTTCGAAGTCGCCACCGGGATCGGCAAGCATGGCGTTGTCGGCGTCCTGCGCCACGGCTCCGGCCCCACCGTCCTGATCCGGGCGGACATGGATGCGCTGCCGGTGAAGGAGCAGACGGGTTTGCCCTATGCCAGCACGGTGTCAGCGAAGGATGCCCAGGGCAACGATGTGCCGGTGATGCACGCCTGCGGCCACGATTTTCACATGACCTGCCTGGTCGGCACCGCCCGGCTGCTGGCCCAGCTCCGCGATCTTTGGCAGGGCACCCTGGTGGTGATCGCCCAACCGGCCGAGGAAACGGGCGGCGGCGCGTGCGCCATGCTCGCCGACGGGCTGTTCCAGCGATTCCCGCGCCCGGATTTCTGCCTCGCCATACACGACGATGCCCAGCTTGCCGCTGGATCGGTAGGGTGGACCTCAGGCTATGCCGGCGCGAATGTGGATTCCGTTGACATTATCGTCCACGGTCTGGGCGGGCACGGGGCTTATCCCCAGAAGACCAAAGATCCGGTTGTCCTGGCGGCCGGGATCATCCTTGACCTGCAAACCATCGTGAGCCGCGAGGTGCGTCCGGGCGATCCGGCGGTGGTGACGGTGGGCTCGGTTCATGGCGGCACCAAGCGGAATATCATCCCCGACGAGGTCGTGCTCCAGCTAACCGTGCGCTCCTATGCCGAGGACGTGCGCCGGCAGGTTCTCGATGCCATCAAACGGATTGCGCGCGGCCAGGCGATCGCCGCCGGCATTCCCGAGGACCGCCTGCCCGAGGTGAAAGTGTATGACGATTCAACCCCATCCCTTTACAACGATCCGGCCTTGACGGAACGCCTTGCGGCAGGGCTCAAGGGCTGGCTTGGGGCGACCAATGTCATTCAGAAGCCACCCTCCATGGGGGGAGAGGACTTCTCGGAATACGGCCGAGTCGAGCCACGAATCCCCATCTGCATGTTCGACGTTGGAGGCGTCAGCCCGGAGGCGCTCAGCGAGAGCAAACGGACAGGCAAGGCGCTGCCTTCGCTGCACTCGCCCTACTGGGCGCCCGTTCCCGAGCCGTCCATCAAGACCGGCGTGACGACCCTGACAGCCTCCGTCCTCGAACTGATGGCCAGGCCCGCCAAATGACAAGTGGCGGCGGGCATGTTGTAACATTCCCTGGCTGCGCGACCAGCGTGACAATGTAACAAACGGCCCCAAGGGGCTTCCCGGCGGCCCCGGTGCCGTGCCACCCCGGCGGTCCAAGCGTGATTCAACGGTAGTACTACGGTAGCGCTACGGTATTGCACCCGTAGCGGCCCCATGTTGATCAGATCAACATGGGGCCGCTACCGTAGTGCTACCGGGGCAATACCGTAGTACTACCGTTGAATCAGGCTTGCGCCACGCTTCCAGCGCCGCCGTTTCTGTTACGTAACAGGGCAGAGTGGGAGCCGGGAGCTGGAGGGATGGACTGCGGAACACGGGTGGACGGAGTTATGCGGGCCGAAGCGCGGGTTGGGGAGGAGGCCTGGAATGCCCCGGGAATGGGCCAGGAGCCCGATAGGAGGGCATCGAGGGGGCAGGCTGGTATGTGGGGACCCCCGGAATGTAACAAATCGCTCTAATGTCCGTTATCGGACCTGGCTGCCCCCGACCGCAACTAATGCCCGTTATCGGGCCTGGCTGCCCCCCGGCCGCAATAGCTGCGACGTGTCACTGGCATTGGACGGGAGGTCTGCCCCACGTTCCGGCCTGAATAGTTATGAATCGGGACCGAAGCCCGGCAGCCCAAAAAAAAGGGACGGCCTTAAAGGCCGTCCCTGTAATTAATATTGGCGGGAGAAGAGTTATTCGCTCTTCTTTTTCTTGCCGTTCTTCCGGGCGTCCTGCATCTTTGTGTACTTCTCCAACTGCTCCGGGGTCAGGATTTCTTTGATCTTCTTACCCTGCTCGGCCATGATCTCGGGCATCTTGGCTCGGCGTTCGTCCTGAGGCACAGCCTTCATTTTCGCTTCCGTATCTTTCAACACGGCTTCAACCTTCGGCTTCTGCTCGGCAGTAAGGCTGAGTTGGGTGCTCATTGCCTCCATACGTTGTTCCAGCGTTTGACGGCCCTTGCCGCTCTTCTTGGTGGCATCCTGGGCGTTTGCGATCGTGCTGCAAGCCAACAGGCCACCGAGGGCCAGGGCTGCGATTAAACTAAGTTTCTTCATGTATATTTTCCTGTGTGTTCTGTTTGATTTGTTTGTCAGCTCCCACCTAACCTTTCAGCAGGCCGCTGCTTCACTTAACTATTCATCAGACGCCGTTGATGCAACAAGGTTACAAATTATTCTTGCCGCGCTGCCAAACCCGGATGTTTAGGCATTCCGGACAGGGGTTGGGCTGGCACTAAATCGGACCTAGATGGCTGCACTCCAATAGATTAACTCTTCTTGGAATACTTTTGGAAGTCGGACTCATCGCCCTTGAAGGCCTTGGCCTTGTCGCCTACGCGGACGATTTTAAGCGTCTTGATCGTGTCGCCCATGGCGATCTTGTTGACCACTTCCTGCCCCTCGACCACATGGCCGAAGACCGTATGCCTGCCATCCAGCCAGGGGGTATCCTTGTGCGTGATAAAGAACTGGCTGCCGTTGGTGTCCGGCCCCGCGTTGGCCATCGAGAGGATGCCGGCGCGGTCATGCTTGAGCGACGGAACAATCTCGTTGCGGAACTGGTAACCCGGGCCGCCGCGGCCAGTGCCCTGCGGATCGCCACCCTGAATCATGAAGTTGGGGATGACGCGGTGGAAGGTCTGCCCGTCGTAGAAAGGCTTGCCTTCGGCCTTGGGCGCCCCGCCGTCCCGGGAGTAGTTCTTGGTCCCTTCGGCAAGGCCGACGAAGTTCGCCACCGTCAGGGGCGTCTTCTCAAACTCCAGGAACAGCACGATTTTGCCCTTGGAGGTCTCCATTTCGGCGTAGAGGCCATCGGGAAGTTTTGCCTTATCGTCGGCGGCGGCTGCGGTAAGCGAGGTCAGCCCGCCGAAGGCGATCATCGCCCCCAGCAGGATTTGCAGGAATGATTTCTTTGACATAATGCGCATATACATAGCTTTCGATAGACAAAAGGAAAGTGTTTTTGTTCAACTTTGCAGGCCTATTCTGCGCGTGACAAACAGCCCTCATCCTGTGAATGCTATTTCATGAACAACGAAATTGCCGTCATTAAAACCACCGAAGGCGAAATGGCCCTGGAGTTCTGGCCGGACGTGGCGCCCAAAACCGTCGAGAACTTCAAGGCCCTGGCCCGGAAGGGTTTTTACGATGGAACCTGCTTTCACCGCGTTATCAAGGGTTTCATGATCCAGGGCGGTGATCCGCTGACCAAGGACCCGAGCCAGGAAGCCCAGTGGGGCACAGGCGGCCCCGGCCACAAGGTCAAAGCCGAGTTCAATGAGCGGCATCACGACCGGGGTGTCCTCTCGATGGCCCGCTCGCAGGATCCCGACTCCGCCGGCAGCCAGTTCTTTATCTGCCACGGCACCCCGCACTTCCTGGATCGCCAATACACTGCGTTCGGCAAGCTGATCCGGGGCGACGATGTGCTGGAGAAGATCGCCACCACACCCACGCGGCCGCAGGATCGGCCCATCAAGCGCATGGTGGTTGAGAGCATCACGATCGTCCCGGCCGATGCCGTGAAGTAAGGCAAGGCCGCGCGTCGCAGGCTGCCCTTTTGCGCGCTCCACACAAGCCGGCGGGCCAGCAACCCATCAGCAATCAGCCATCCATGGACCTGCACGAACTCGCAGCGGTCATGGCCGCCTTGGGCTGTCCGCAGCACAAGGTCGCCGGGATGGCCGCCCAGCTCGACAAGCGCGCGCGCCAATTGGCTGAGCGGAAGGATCGCAGCTACGAGGAAGCGCTAACCCACCTACTCGGACTCATGCGCCAGGGCTGGGCAGCGAAAGAGAACGGAGGCGGCCTATGAGCGGTGAGCTCAAGCCGTGGCAGAAGGTCGGCTCCAAGCCGGTCGGCGACTTCCGCATCTTCACCATCCGCTCGGACGAGGTCATCTCTCCGCGCACCCAACAGACGCAGGACGTTTACGTCATTGACTGCGTGAACTGGGTGAACGTCATCGCCCTCACACCCGAGCGGAACCTGGTGATGATCGAGCAATACCGGCACGGCTCGAACACCATCGAACTGGAGATCCCTGGCGGAATGATGGACCCCGAGGACGCGTCGCCCGTGGCTGCTGGGTTGCGCGAGTTGCGGGAGGAAACCGGCTACGAGGGGGAAAACCCGCGGCTTCTGGGACAGATCCTCCCGAACCCGGCCATCATGAGCAACGTGTGCTACACCGTGCTGGTGGAAAACTGCCGCTGCGTTTCCGGGGTTGGTGGCGGTCGGGAAAATTCAGCACTCGCTGGTCGTCGTTGCGCTCTACTACTTCGATCTGTGGCAGCGCGGAGTCCGCTGAGGGTTCGTGCGGTCAGGCTAGCCGGACGGCGATCCCCTTGCCGGCCAGGAACTGTTTGACCTCTCCTACCGTGTATTCGCCGAAGTGGAAGATGCTGGCGGCGAGGACGGCGTCGGCCCGGCCTTCCAGCAGCACCTCGGCCATGTGCTCCAGCTTGCCCGCCCCGCCGCTGGCAACCACCGGCACGCCGACCGCCTCGCTGATGCGCCGCGTGATGACCAGGTCGAAGCCCGCCTTCGTGCCGTCCGCGTCAATGCTGTTCAGCACGATCTCTCCCGCCCCGAGTGAGACGGCGCGCTTGGCCCAATCCACCGCGTCCAGGCCTGTCGCCTTTCGGCCGCCATGGGAAAACACCTCCCATCGGTCCGGCCCGGCCCTTTTCGCATCAATGGACACCACGATGCACTGGCTGCCGAACTTCTCCGCCCCGGCGCGAATGAGATCCGGGGTCGCCAGCGCGGAGGAATTGATGCTGATCTTGTCCGCCCCCGCCCGGAGCATGGTGTACATGTCGTCCACGGACCGGAGGCCGCCGCCGACCGTAAGCGGCATAAAGCACTGGTCTGCCGCCCGCTCGACCACATCCACCATCGTCGAACGGCCGTGCGCCGTGGCGGTGATATCGAAGAAAACCATTTCATCGGCGCCCTGCTCGTTGTAGCGGAGGGCCAGCTCGACCGGATCGCCCACATTGCGGAGCCCGCCGGTCTCGGCCACGCCGAACTGGACCCCGCGGGTAACCTGGCCTGCATGGACATCCAGGCAGGGTATGACACGTTTTGCGATCATGGCCCGCCATTGAACCGGTTCAGGGCACCGGAATCAATATCTTCCGGCTCACCCGGCACGTATGCACGAAAGTCCAAGGGGGCCGAATAACTGGGGTGTTGTCGGCCCCCGAGGGCGGAAAGATTGGCTTTGTGATGCGGGCGCGTTTGCGGCAAGTTGGTCGCACGTGAGATTTCAACGCACCAATCCAGGCCGGGTAACGGAAGCACCTTCCAGGAGCGCCGCATGAAGATCCCATTCACCCCGGCAATTTATGAGCACGCCGCCCGGTTCGTCGGCAAGACGCCGGGGGAGGTTTCGCGGGACGGCGAGCTGCTGTTCCAGGCGCACCGGGGGGCCTACCTGGAATACCGGCACCAGCCCATCGCGGTGGGGATTGATATTTACAACCTGGAAGCCGAGGCCTACGGGGCCAGGGTGGAATTGCCCGGGGAGGACGCCATCCCGGCTATCGCCGAGCCGCTGATTGCCTCGCTGGAGGAAGGGCTGGCGTTGCGGCCCTACGATCCGGCCCACGACGGGCGGATCCCCATGGTGATTGCCGCCGGCCAGCGGCTGCGGCGCGAGTTCCCGGAGGCGGACGTGCGCATCCCGGTTGCGGGACCGTTCTCGATCGCGTTCAACCTGCGGGGAATCAACGGCCTGTGCGAGGACGTGGCGCTCAGGCCGGAGGATGCGGCGAAGTTTCTTTGGCGGCTGGCGGAGAGCCAGGCGGCTCTGTGCCGGGCCGTTGCCGCCGCCGGGCTGGATGTCGCCTTTTTTGAATCGGCCGCCGCGCCGCCCATGCTGTCGCCCCGGCAGTTTCGTGCCGTGGAGCTGCCGGCGCTGCGGCGCATACTCGAGATCGCGGCGGAGAGCGTGGGCCACCCGGTGCCGTGCATCATGGGCGGCAACACCTATCCCATCCTGGAAGACCTGCTTTCGACCGGGACCAGCTACCTGGTCAGCAACGTGGAGACCAACCAGGCGGCCTTTGTCGAGACCGTGGCCCGCACCCACCCGCACGTGAAGGTGCGGGTGAACATGAACCCGGGCATCGTGACCTGCCCCGATCCGGAGCGCATCTACGGGGAGATTGATCGCGTGCTCAGCTTTGCCGGCGGGCGGCCCAACTGCCTGCTGGGGACAGGCGCGTTGCCCTACGAAACGCCGCCGGAGAACATCCGGCTGATCAAGAGCTACCTGGCCGGTTGCTGACAAGACGGGGGATAGACTACACGGGGACCCCTCTCCCCTTTTTGGAGGGGAGAGGGAGGAGAAGCGCGTCGCGTGCTGGTGTGTTGAACTCCAGGTTGTCGCCGCACACGCAGTCCAGGACGCACCCGTCTTTCCCCCTCTCCTCCATCGGATGGAGGAGAGGGCAGGGGAGAGGAGGCGCGTTTCGAGGATGGTGGGAGGGTTTCGTGCAGTCCATGCCGGTGACTCCCTGGCAACTCGTTGCCGGGCTGGTTTGCCTAATGCCAATCCGGTGCTATGATGGGTTGCCGAATAAAGGCAGAGCCATAGCGTCTAAATTACTGATTAATGAAACCATTATTTGCAAAGATCTGTGTTCCCCTGTGCGGCGTGGCCGTTGCCGCGTTCTTCGCCGGCTGCGCCTCCAGCGGCGTGAAGAACCCCTCCGGCGTTCCTGTCACGCACATGAACGCCGATGAGCAGGGCTTTGTGGCCGGGACAGGCGTGGAGTCGCAAGACCTGGTGCATGTGGCGGACAAGATGGCGCGGAGCATTCTCGATATCCCGCAGATTGCCAATGCGTCCACGGCGCCGACCGTCGTGCTGCAGCCCGTGGGCAACCAGACGCGGTTCCCGATCAACAAGGACATCTTCCTGACGCGCATCCGGGCGCAACTGAACTCGAAGGCCCGGGGCAAAGTCATGTTCCTGGCGCGCAACCAGATGGAAGCGCTGGAGAAGGAGCGCAACCTCAAGCGGGAGGGGGCGGTGACCGCCAGCGCCAACCCGATGGTGCAGGAGTTCAAGGGCGCCGATTATTTCCTCACCGGCTCGCTGCAAGGCATTTCGACCCGCACCGCCGCCGGGACCAGCGATTACATCCTCTACGACTTTCACCTGATTGACGCCCGGACCAGCGGCATTGTCTGGGAGGACTCGGCGGAGATCAAGAAGCAGGGGCTCGAAGACGCGGCCTACCGGTGAACCGCAGCACGGGGATGCCGGAATGAAAGCCCCCTGGCAGCCGACGCTGCTGGCCATGCTGCTGATTGTGGCCGGATGCGCCACGCCGACGAGCCAGGTCGCGCTGACGGGCAACGTCCTGGTGGACGGCCCGAACGCCATTGCGAACGGTCCGCCGCGCGACCGTGTGCTCTGGCAATACCGGACGGCGGCAGCGGCGATGCGCCAGGGCAACTTCGGCCTCGCCAGGCAGCAGCTCGATGATGCGATCCGCACCCTCGGGGGCATTTACGGCAACGACCCCGGTGCCCGCAAGGCGCGCAGCTACTTCCATGGCGAGGACAAGAAGACATTCATCGGCGAGCCTTACGAGCGCTCGATGGCCTACATTTACCGCGGCATCATCTACTGGATGGACGGCGAGCGCGACAATGCCCGGGCCTGTTTCCGGAGCGCGGAGTTCGAGGACAGCGACGCCGAGAACCGGGAGTATGCGGGCGACTGGGTGCTGCCGGACTACCTGGACGGCCTGGCAACGGCGAAGCTCGGGGGCGACGGCATGGACGCGTTCAAGCGCGCCCAGTCCCTGGCCCGGGGCGTCAAGCTGCCCCCTTACAACCTGAAAGCCAACACGCTCGTCTTCCTCGAGTTCGGCCCCGGCCCGGCCAAGTTCGCCGGCGGCCAGTATGGCGAAGAACTTCACATCCGCACTGTGCCCTCGCCGGTAACCTCGGCCCGAATCGGGGTGGATTCGCTGAGGATTCCCGTTGCCCCGACCGATGATGTCTCCTTCCAGGCCAGCACGCGCGGGGGGCGTGTCATGGACCACATTCTCGGCAACAAGGCGGTCTTCAAGAGCACCACCGACACGATCGGGAATGTCGCGCTCATTGGCGGGATTGCCACGGCGGCGGCGAGCCGCGACCAGACCACGCAGGAGATCGGGCTGGGGATCGCGCTCGCGGGGCTGGTGAGCAAGGTCGTTTCGGCGGCCACCACGCCCGCGGCCGACACGCGCACCTGGGACAACCTGCCGCACTACCTGAGCTTCGCATGTTTCCCGCTGCCGGCCGGCCCGCATGTCCTGACCGTGGAATTCCTCGATCCCTCGGGCCGGGCCCTGGCAAACCTCACCAAGACGATCAACCTCAACATCACCGCCGCCGACCGCGACAAAGTCGTGTTCGTCAGCGACAGTTCAGCCACACCGCAAACCTTATGAAGAACTCAAAGCGATCCATCCTCGCCGCCGGCGCGGCGGTCCTGCTCGTTGCCGGCTGCAGCACCCACGACAAGGGCCCTTATCTCCCGGAATGGCCAAAGACGCCGGCCTATGAAACCCGGGAGCCCGTGGTCCTGCTCGATCCGGGCGTCCAATACTCGGTCACCTACTCGGGCGTCCAGGAACAAACCCTGCCCGACGGCCGGCTGCAGGTGGTCGTCCACCTGCGCAACCGGGAGAACCGCCGCATCGAGGTCCAGGCCAACTGCGTCTTCAAGGATCAGAACGGCTTCCTGACCGGGGACGAGACGCCCTTCAAGATGTTGATCCTCACGGAGAATGCCACGGAAGACGCGATCTTCACCTCGATGAACAACCTGGCGAAGAAGTTCACCGTCCGGGTGCGCCAGGCGCGGTGAAGCGCACCTGGGCGTCCAGGATGTCCCGGGCGATCTGCTCGCGCAGCTCGCCCACGGATTCAAACTTCCTCTCGGGGCGCAGCCTCTCGCAGAAGCTGACCTCGAGCTCGCTGCCGTAGAGGTCCCCGGCGAAATCAACCAGGTGGGCCTCGACGCGCAGTTGCGGCGCGGGGCTTTCCAGGGTAGGCCGATGGCCGATGTTGAGGACTGAGAGATAGCGACGACCGCCGGTTTCCGCGTGAACGGCATAGACGCCGTTGGGCGGCAGGGCAAGGCCGGTCGCGTCGAGGTTGGCGGTCGGGAAACCGAGCTTGCGACCCAGGCCATCGCCGCGGACGACGGTGCCGCACACAGAGTAGGCGCGGCCGAGCATCTGGCTGGCGGCATCGAGGTCGCCTGAGCGGATGGCCTCGCGGATGCGCGTGCTGCTGACGGCCTTGCCGTCCAGCGAGACGGCCGCCAGGCCGTGCACCACAAATCCCAGCTCGGCACCCAGCCGCTTCAGCAACTGCACATCTCCCGACCGCTTGTGGCCGAAGAGGAAGTTCGC
>JAPLUA010000080.1:0-5693 GCA_026397855.1 Verrucomicrobiota bacterium
CCGCCCTGCGACGAGTTTACGACCAGCGAGCCTTCCTTGAGCGCCACGCGGGTGAGCCCGCCGGGCAGCACGAAGATTTCCTTCCCGTAGAGAATGTAGGGGCGCAGGTCCACGTGCCGCCCCGCCAGCTTGCTGCCGCAGATCGTCGGCACGCGGGAAAGCGAGAGCGTCGGTTGGGCGATGTAGTTGCGCGGGTCGGCTTTCACTTTCTCCGCGAACTCCGCCTGCTGGGCCTTGGTGGAGTGGGGGCCCACCAGCATCCCGTAGCCGCCCGATTCGTTAGCCGCCTTGACGACCAGCTTGTCCAGGTTCTCCAGCGTGTAGCGCAGGTCCTGTTCCTCGGCGCAGATGTAGGTTGGTACATTGGGCACGATGATATCCTCGCCCAGGTAGTATTTCACGATGCGCGGCACGTAGGCGTACACGACCTTGTCGTCGGCGACCCCCGTCCCGGGCGCATTGGCCAGGGCGACATTGCCGGCTTTGTAGCTTTCCATCAGGCCCGGCACCCCGAGCATCGAATCCGCCCGGAAGCACTTCGGATCCAGGAAGTCATCGTCAATGCGCCGGTAAATCACATCCACGCGCTCAAACCCCTTGGTGGTGCGCATCAGCACCTGACCATCCTCGACCACCAGGTCGCGCCCCTCGACGAGCTCGATGCCCATCTGCTGGGCGAGGAAGGAGTGCTCGAAGTAGGCGGAGTTGTAGATGCCCGGCGTCAGGAGCACCACGCGCGGGGTGGCGATGTGGTCGGGCGCCAGATGCTCCAGCATGTCGCGGAGCTTGAGCGGGTAGTTCTGGACCGGCCGCACCTTGGAGGCGGCGAAGACCTGGGGGAAGAGGCTCTTCATCACCTGCCGGTTCTCCAGCACGTAGGAAACGCCGGAGGGACAGCGCAGGTTGTCCTCCAGCACATAGATCTGCCCGTCGCTGTGCCGCACCAGGTCGGTCCCCGTGATGTGGCACCAGATGCCCCGCGGAGGCCTCCAGCCGATGCACTGCTGGCGGAAGGACCTGGCGGAGAGAATGATCTCGCGCGGGATGACGCCGTCGTTGAGGATCTTCTGCTCGTGGTACAGGTCGTTGATGAACAGGTTCAGCGCGTGGATGCGTTGCTTGAGCCCCTTCTCCAGCCGGCTCCACTCGGTCGCCGAGACGATGCGTGGCACGATGTCGAACGGGAAGATCTTCTCCACCCCGGCTTGTTCGCCATACACGTTGAAGGTGATCCCCATCTGCATCAGCACCCGCTCGGCGGCCGCCTGCCGGCGTGCAAATTCCCCCGGCGGAAGCGATTGAATGCTGTGCATGAGGTTGCGCGCGCCGGGGCGCGCCACCTTGGCGTCCGTCAGCAACTCGTCAAAGAAATTACCGAGTTCGTAGCTGGCAAAGTTCATGATTGCAAAAGGAACCGCAGCAGCGAATCCGCGACACGCTGCCGTCAACCTATTTCCTATAGCAGGGCCGGTGCCATCGGTGGTGTGAAACGCGCTCCGAGTCGCGAATCAGCCCAGACGCCAGCAAACTTGGATTCGAATCATAGAGAGCCGAGGGCTGCCCCCAGGGATGGGGTGACTGTTCAGCAGAATCAGGTGCCGCAGCTTGCGCAGCATGGTCAAAAAGGTGCAGCCGTCCCCCTGGCGACCCTGCAGGCGATCGCGGGGACGTCTTCGAGTCGGAATCCTGGCGGCAGGACGCAATACGTCTTGAGATGTTATCTACGGCGAGGGCGAGGCCAGGCGAGTATGCTGATCGTGCCCAAAACACACCAAAACGATGCCTTCAAATTCAGGCCTAAAACGCGCAATGTAGGCCTGTCGTTATTGGGTTGTATCGCACCTGATCCATTGTCTATGGATTTAGTATTTGTCACAAACTACTAATTTATGATCTATTAGTAGCAGATTGACATATGAAGATCCCGAAAGCGCCTCCCCCCTTCGCAAAGCTCCTTCAGGATGCGATCACCGCCAACCGCCTGCCCTCCATAATGGGGCTGACCCGGGAACCGCTCGCCCCAAACGACTACGTCCACTGGAGCAAGCTCAGGCACCTGACCCCGCCTTCTGGCTTCACCTCTGAGGAATGGTGGACCGCCGTGAAGCTTCAGCGAATGGGTGCCACGAAACCCCTTACCCTCCCGGACAAACAGGGCAATCCCTTTCTGTTCTCCGTCCCCGATCTGGTGCAGAAGGAACTCCACCAAATTGACGTCGGCGCCGGCCGTTCCCTGGGCATCCCCGAACCCATCACCAATCCACAAACCCGCGATCACTACCTCATCCGCTCTCTCATCGAGGAGGCGATCACCTCCAGCCAGTTGGAGGGTGCCGTCACCACTCGGGAAGTCGCCAAGGAAATGATCCGCTCCGGCCGTCCCCCGCGCGACACCAGCGAGCGCATGATTCTCAATAACTACCTGACCATGCAGCGGATCTCCCAATTGAAAAAGGAGCCCCTGTCCCCCACCATGGTCTTCGGTATCCACAAGTTGGTCACCAACAACACTCTCGACGATCCCGCCGCCGCCGGACGCTTGCGCCGGCCTGAAGAAATACGGGTCGTCGGCGACGATTTCGGCGCCGTCTTCCACGAGCCTCCCCCGGCCGCCGAACTGGAGAGCCGGCTTCAGGCCATGTGCGACTTCGCCAACGCCAAAACGCCTGCCTACTTTCTCCATCCGGCCATCCGGGCGATCATCCTCCATTTCTGGCTTGCCTACGACCACCCCTTCGTGGATGGAAATGGCCGCACCGCCCGTGCCTTGTTCTATTGGGCTATGCTCCACGAGGGCTACTGGCTGTTCGAGTTCATCTCCATCTCCAACATACTCCGTAAAGCTCCCGTCCAATACGGACTCTCATTCCTCCACTCGGAAACCGATGACAACGATCTCACCTACTTCATCGTCGCCCAGACCAACGTGATTCGCCGCGCCATCGATGAGCTCCACTCCTACATTGACCACAAGACCACCGAGGTCCGCCAGGTGGAAGCCCAGCTACGCGCCCTGAACCTCTTCAACCACCGCCAGGCGAATCTGATTCGTCACGCCCTCAAACATCCGTACCAGGAATATACCATCGCTGGCCACGGCAAGAGCCACAACGTCGTTTACCAAACCGCCAGGACCGATCTCCTGGACTTGAACACGCGCCGCGTGCTCGAACAGAAGCGGCGGGGCAAGAAAATGGTTTTTTCTGCGCCTCGCGACTTGACCGAGCGCCTCAAAAATATGGAAACGGAGGTCCAGGTATGACTCTACCCGCACGCAGGATCTCTTCCCGGCCACCCGGACAACGACCTCCGCGTCGTCAACCAGTTGCCCAGTCCCGAGGGATTCACTTAGGGATGGAGGTCACCCTGCGCAAAGTGAAATGGCTCTGGCAGAACACTTCTAGCGGTTCGCTTCCCCGGCCGCAGCGCGAGACGGATTGCGCAACGCCTGGCCGGCTTTGGCGCCGGTGTGCTCGCCGTTCCTGAGCACCACGATGCCATTGACCACGACCCAGGGGATGCCGACGGGGTAATGGTGCGGGTCCTTGTAGGTCGCGGTGTCCTGCACCTTGTCGGGGTCGAAAGCCACGATATCGGCCCAGTTGCCTTCGCGCAGCTCGCCGCGGCCCTTGAAGTGGAAAGCGCTGGCCGGCAGGCTGGTCATCTTCCGGATCGCGTCCTCGAGCTTCAGGATCTTCAGTTCCCGGACGTAACGGGCCAGCACGCGGGGGTTGTTGCCGTAGCCGCGCGGATGGGGCACTCCCTCGCCCAGTTTGCGCAGCCCGCTGTCGCACGCCACCATCGTGTTGGGGTGGCGCATGAAGGTCTTCAGATCGTCCTCGCTCATGCCGTGGAAGACCCCGCTGGCGCCGCCGTTGACCTGGATGTCCAGCAGGGTCTCGATCTGGTCGTCGAGGGTGTCCGCCCCGCGCTTCGCCTTGGCGGCTTCGGGAATGTTCAGCCCGTTGAGGGAAGGATCGTGCTTGTAGGACGCGATGACGGCGTAGGAGTAGTCCTCGCGGCCTTTGCTGTGCAAGCTGCGCTTCATCTCGGCCATGAGGGCCGCCTTCCGCGCCGGGTCGGCCACGTACTTCTGGAGCTCCTTGTTCCCGCCCTCGATCGCCCTGTCGGGGATCAACTGGCTGAGGCCTGTGCTCGACGCCGTGTAGGCATATTGGTCCTGCGTGATGTCCAAACCCTCCGCCCGGGCCTTTTCAATATAGGCCAGAACACGGTCCGCCTGGCCCCAGGCGCTGGGGCCTGACAGCTTGATGTGGGAAACCTCGGCACGGACATGCGCCTCGCGGGCGATGCGGAACACCTCATCGAGCGCCTCGAATATCTTCTTGTCCTCATGCCGCATGTGGCTGGTATAGATCCCGTCGTAGGGGGCGATCTCCCTGGCCAGCTCGACAAGCTCGTCCGTCTTCGAGAAAACCCCGGGATGATAGATCAGGCCGGTGGAGAGGCCTACCGCGCCGTCCTTCATCGCCTGCCGCACCAGGGCCTTCATCCGGTCGAGCTCCGCCGGCGTGGGGGGGCGGTCGAAGTCGCCGCCCATGGCCTCCTTGCGGACATTATTGTCGCCCACGAGCGTTGCCACGTTGACCGCCACCCTGGCCCGGTCTATCTGGCGAAAGAACTTCGCCATGTCCAGCGTTGAGGTGCCGCAATTGCCGGCCACGATGGTGGTGACCCCCATCCGGACGAAGTTCTCCGCCAGCGGCATTTCGGCCACCTCGTCGGCGTGGGTGTGAACGTCAATGAATCCAGGCGCGACGATGAGGCCCCGGGCGTCTATTTCCGTGGCGGACTTGCCGGTCACGCGCCCGATCTTCGCAATGCGCCCTTTCCTGACGGCGACATCCGCATAGAAGGCCGGGTTGCCGGTGCCGTCAATCACCCGTCCATTGCGGATGATGAGGTCGTAGGTCTCCGCGTGAAGGGGAAAACCCGGAAGAGCGACCATGAGGGCGAGCGGCAGTCCGAACGACAGTTTCATTGGGGAATTAAATACAGGGCGCCCGGGCCCAAAGCCACCGTTTTGTTGCTACAGCACCAGCTTGTAGCCAACCCCGTGGACGGTCAGGAGGTGCCTGGGCTCGTCGCCGCTGTCGCCGAGCTTCCTGCGCAACTGGACGATCACCTGGTCCAGGGTGCGGGTGGTGCCGTAGTAATTGTAGCCCCAGACTTCGTTCAGCAGGCGGTCGCGCGAGAGCACTTCGCCGGGATGCGCGTAAAACAACTGCAGGAGCTTAAGCTCCCTGGCGGTCAGCTCCTCGGCCTTCTTCCCGCGCTTCAATTCAAAGGTCTTCGGGTCAATGGTGGCATTGCCAATCTGAAACGCCGCTTGCCCGGGAGTCCCGGATGCGGAGGGCGGCGTCGCGCGCCGCAGCAGCGCATGAATTCGCGCCAGTAGCTCGCGCACGCCGAAGGGCTTTGTGACGTAATCATCCGCCCCGAGGTCCAGGCCCACCACCTTGTCGAGTTCCTGACCCTTGGCGGTGAGCATGAGGATGGGCGTCGTAGCTTTGCGGGCGCGAAGTTGCTTGCAGATGTCGTATCCGCTCAGGCCCGGCAGCATCACATCCAGCAGCAGCAGTCCCGGTTGGTGCTTCGCAAAGGCTTCGAGCGCCTGGTCGCCTCGGCTGCATACCGCGACATCAAAGCCGTCGCTCTGCAATACCTCCTGC
>JAPLUA010000080.1:5745-6993 GCA_026397855.1 Verrucomicrobiota bacterium
ACCTCCTGCAGGCCAAGCAGGATATGGGGATCGTCTTCAACAATGAGTATCTTCGTCTTCATGTCTGTTGGCTGGGCGGTTGCCCGTTCAGCACGCCTGGCTGCGCCGCCAGCGGCAGGCGCAGTGTGAAACAGCTCCCGCCTCCCTTGCGCGGCTCATAGAGGACATCCCCGCCGTGTGCCCGGGCGATCTGCCGCGCCAGCGTCAGCCCCAGCCCGGAGCCCTGGATGCCGCTGCTCAAGGAGTCGTGCGCGCGATAGAATTGCTCGAATATCCTCTCGGCGCACCCCTGCGGCACGCCTAGCCCGCGGTCCAGCACGCTGACTTCGGCGCAGGGCAGGGGATGGGCCTGGGACTGCACACGCACGGCGATGGCCTTGTGGCGGTCCGAGTATTTCTCCGCATTCGAGAGCAGGTTCACCACGACCTGCGCCAGCGCGTCGCGGTCACCGTTCACCATCAAGGCGGCTTCGGGAAGCTCGCACTCAAACTGGAAGCCGTTGGCCTCGAGGTTCGGGCGATAGGTGTCCGCCGCCTCGTGCACAACCTCCGCCAGGTCGCAGGGCTGGAGGTGGTATTTCTTCTCGCCGCGTTCGAGTCCGGCGAAGTCGAGCACGTTGTTGATCAGGCGGGTGAGACGCGCGGTTTCCGCCGTGATGATGCCCAGGTAGGATCGCTGTTTGGCCGGGTCCGTGACGCGCCCCTCGGCGAGCAGCTCCGAGAACATGCGGATGGAGGTGAGCGGTGTCTTCAGCTCGTGGGACACGTTGCTGACGAAGTCGGTCTTCTGGCGCGCCAGCCTGAGCTGGCGGTTCAGGTCGCTCACGATCAGCCAGCTCCCGATCCCGATGGCCGCCAGCAGGACGCCGATGAACAGGCCCAGCGTCAACTGGAGCGTCTGCGCCGACCGGGTGAGCCGCGCGGGGTCGAGCAGGTAAACGGCAACTTCCCAGTGCGGCAGGGTCTCGCCGATCTCCGTGGCCACGAACGGGCGCTTCCAGGCGGCGCGAAATCCCGGGCTCGACAAAGCCACCGGCCTCGCCGTGTCATCGAGCAGCGCGACGCAGATTTCGCTGCCCAGCTCCGGCCCGACCTGCTGGACGGCCGGGCGCAAGCTCTCGATGAGCCGGGGCAGGGCCAGTTGGGCGCCGAACACCACCTGCGGGTCGCGTGGCGAGCGGGACCAGAAGAGCACGTTGAGCCGGTTATCCACAAACCGGGCGAGCGTGCCATCGCTGTCCTCGCCAA
>JAPLUA010000080.1:7028-13463 GCA_026397855.1 Verrucomicrobiota bacterium
ACCTGCTGCAGGCTATCCTCGGGTGCCAGCGCCTGCTGGAAGGAGCCCGCCTGCTGTTGGGGATACACATTGCGCGCCTGGCTCCTGGCCCCAAGGGAACGCCGGTTGACATCCGCGCCGGCATCCGCTTGCGCGACGGTGGGCGACTGCGCCTGCGTCTGCGCGTTGGGGAATGCCGGGCTGTTGAGGCGAGCGGCATTGTTCGCCATATTCAGGCCGGAGAGGGTCTGCTTCGCATTGGCATAGATCTCAACCATCTCCCGGCCGGCGAGGAAATGGCCGTTATCGGCGCAGAACTTCCTGGCCTCAGCGCGCCCGGATGCAGGGGGCGAAAGCAGGTCGCCCGACAGTGTGACCGCAAAGCCAACCTGCGCCAGGGGCCAGTCCCGGCGCAAGAGGTCGTCGAAAGATCTGGCGGCGTCCCGGGGCGGCCGATCGCCAACCAGGCCGGTTACGGCGGCCGTGAAGGCATGCTGGTATTCCGTCAAAGCCTCCTGGACGGCCCTTGCCCGGGCATCGGCGACGCCCTGGTAGAGGAGGGATTGCTGCCGTTCGAGGAGGAACTGCTGGTCGCGCAGCGAGCGCACAGCCAGCCACGCCAGCACCAGGCTGGGCACAAACACCGCGACCACAAATACCAATGCAACTTTCTTCATCGCTTAAGCGTTGCCGTAGCTTGCTGGAGCAATCCTGCCACCGATCCCCTGGGATGGCGATGCCTCATTTGCAGCACCGCCCGGAGGATGCATTTGCGAGTTGCCGAGGATCCGGCGGAGCGCCGACATTCTTGTCGGCGTGTTCCCGGGTTGCCCCTGCGCGGCCACACGAACAGGCCGACAAGAATATCAGCGCTCCGGCCAGCAACTCGCGGGTATGCCCGCCCGGCATCGGCCGCTCTGTGGTTCCTTCGCGTTTGCTTGGTCATTCCCCCAATCTGCCTCCAATGCCGGCGGAACTTGTCAGCCGGATGCGAAAGAGTTGTAAAAGTCTTGTGATGGCAGATACTTCTTTTGCGCCGGGGCATGCCGAGGCATCATCCGGGCCTATACAATGAATGGCGAGATGTCTGCTTACGAACAATTACAGGCGGAACTGAAGGCCGCACCCAGGACCTGGCTGGTGACGGGCGTCGCGGGTTTCATCGGCTCGAACCTGCTGGAATCCTTGCTGAAGCTGGACCAGCGGGTGGTGGGGCTGGATAATTTTGCGACCGGCCACAAGATGAACCTGGAGGAGGTCGAAGGGTTGGTCAGCCCGGCGCAGTGGGCCCGGTTCCGGTTTCAGGAGGGGGATATTGGCGACCTGGCCGCCTGCGAGGCGGCGTGCGCCGGAGTGGATTTCGTGCTGCACGAGGCCGCCCTGGGCTCGGTGCCGCTCTCCATGATTGATCCCGTCTGCGCGCACCGCAGCAACGTGACGGGATTCCTGAACATGCTGATCGCAGCGCGGGATGCGAAGGTCAAACGGCTCGTGTATGCCTCCAGCAGCGCGATCTACGGCGACGATCCGGGGCTGCCCGCGGTGGAGCAGCGATCCGGCAAGCCGCTCTCCCCCTACGCGGCCACGAAGGCGATCAACGAGGTCTATGCGCAATCGTTCGCGCAGGCCTATGGCTTCCCGTCCATCGGGCTGAGGTATTTCAACGTGTTCGGCCCCCGCCAGGATCCCGAGGGGGCGTATGCGGCGGTGATTCCGAAATGGATCGCGGCGCTGCTCAAGCGCGAGCCGGTCCATATCAACGGGGATGGCGAGACAAGCCGCGATTTCTGTTTCGTGGCCAACGTGGTCCAGGCCAACCTGCTGGCGGCCACGACCGGCATTCCCGGGGCGGCGAACGAAGCTTACAATGTCGCCCTGGGCCAGCGGACGACGCTTAACGGGCTGTTCCATTCCCTCCAGGATGTCCTCCGCTCAAAGGATGCGACGCTGCCAAGCCAGGCGCCGATCTACCGGGACTTCCGTGCCGGCGACGTGCGCCATTCCCTGGCGGACATCAGCAAGGCGCGACGCCTGCTCGGCTTCGCGCCCAGCCATGACATCCACGCGGGGCTCGATCTGGCCATGGATTGGTATCGGCAAAACCTGGGCTGATCTATGCGCAAGTGCAACTGCTCCGGAAACTGCGGGCCCCAGGCCCTGAACCGCCGTGAATTCCTCAGCCTCGTGGGCGTCGGAACTGCCGCCACTCTGCTGGCGAGTCCGGCCTGGGGTGCCTTCGAGTTGCCCGCGGATGAAATGCAGCGTTGGCGGCGGGATCTGTTTGCCCCCACCACGCCGAGGCTTTACCTGTCGGATAAACATACGGATGCCCGGATGCACCTGGGCGGCATTGGCACCGGCAACTTCGAGATCGGCGTGGACGGCCAGTTCACCACCTGGCAGCTCTTTAATACGCTCCGTGACGGCCAGGTGCCGCTCTACTTTGCCGTCCGGGCAGGCGGTGTCGCGAAGCTTCTCCAGACCACCGGCGGGCCCGACTGGCCGCGGGTGAAGCAGATCGAGATGACCGGCGAGTATCCTGTCGCGGTGCTGCGCTTCCGCGACCCCGACCTGCCGGTCCAGCTTGAGCTGACCGCCTTCAGCCCTTTTGCTCCGCTCGACAGCCAGCTCTCGTCCCTGCCGGTGGCTGCCTTTTCGTTCCGCATTCACAACCCCACCAGGCACAAACAAGTCGTCTCGCTGGCAACCCTGATGCAAAACCCGGTCGGCTATGAGGCTGCCGGGGAGAACCACGGGGTCGTGAATGCCGCCTTTGGCGGGAACGTGAATGAAGTTCTGCACGAAAAGGGGGCTGCGGGACTGTTCATGCGGGCCGAAGCCGGCCCGGAGCCCACGCTGGATAAACCGGTGACGCTGTTCACCGCCGCCAACCTGAAGTCTCTGTCCGCGCCGCCGCCGGACCGGCCCCGGAACCTCACCCTCGAAATCCTGGACGACAAGCCCTTGCGTCCGGACCGGGTCGTCAACCCCGCCGGGACGGTGATCTGGCTGGAGGAACCGGCTGCGGGGATGAGCGAACCCTTTCTGCGCGCTGCCCATGATGCGGTCCGGGCCGGTGCCACGCTGCTCTTTTCCGGTCGAACCATGCCGCTGCTGGAGACTTACGCCGCCTGGACCGGCGGCAAGCCGGCGGGCGAAGTTGCCCGGCGGACTGATATTGTCTTCGATGACTTTGAGCGCGGCTACGCCAACTGGACGGCCCAGGGCGAGGCCTTCGGCAAGGAGCCCGCGCGCGGCGCTTTGCCCGACCAGAACCCGGTGACCGGCTTCCTCGGCCAGGGCCTCGTCAACAGCTACACCGGTGGCGATGACACCACGGGCTGGCTGATCAGCAAGGACTTCACCATCGAGCGCCGCTTCATCCGCTTCCTGGTCGGCGGCGGCCAACATCCGCAAACCCAGATTCGCCTGCTCATCAATGGCAAGGTCGAGCGCGCCGCATCCGGCAAGAACGAGGAGCGGCTCGAAGCGGCCTCCTGGGATGTAAGCCCGTTCCAGGGGCAGACCGCCCACATCGAGATCGTGGACGAGGCCAGGGGCGGATGGGGGCACGTTAACGTGGACCAGATCGAGTTCTCCGACATGCCGGGCAATACCGCCACCATGAAGCTCCTGGATGAGCTGCTTCCCGCGCGGTTCAGCACCATTCATTCCCCGGGCGACGCACAGCCGCTCCGCTTCGACAGCCTGGTCCTGCAGCCCGGCGCAACGCAGGAGACTGACCCGTCCGGCCGGCTTTTGCTCAGCCGGCCAGTGGGGAAGGGCAGGGTGGTGGTCGTCGGCGGTGCCGTGCTTGATCCGGCAAAGGCGGCGATGAGTCCTCACCGGCAGGCTGCTTATGCCTTTGTCTGCGGCCTGGTCGGCGCGAGCTACACCGGTTCCGGCGGGCGCCAGCATCTGAAGGCCCCGGGGTTCGGCACGCTGGCCCTCGCCGCCCTGGCCGGCAACACCACCGTGCTGCCTGCGTTTGAGAATTGGAACGAGGCATGGAGCACGTTCACCGCTCAAGGTTCCTTCACCGCCCTGGACCGGGCCCAGGCCAGCCCGCCCACCGCCATCGGCCGCACGGTAAACGGCGCGGTGGCAACCTCGATCACTGTGCCTGCCGGCGGCACCATCGAAGTGCCGTTCCTTCTGGCCTGGCATTACCCCAACAAGTACAACGCCGGCCACACCTGGATGGGCTGCCACTACGCTACTCGCTGGCCCGACGCCCGCGCCGCCATGCGGCAGGTCGCCCCGGGTTACGCCGAACTGCACCGCCGCACCGGCCAATTCCGCAGCACCTTCTACGACTCCACGCTCCCGTATTGGCTGCTGGATTGTGTCACGGCCAATGCCGCCATCGCGCGCCACATCGGGGTGGTCTTCCGCATAGCCAACGGCGATGTCTATGGATGGGAAGGCTCCAACGGCTGCTGCCAGCCGACCTGCACGCATGTGTGGGGTTACGAGCAGTCGCTGGCGATCCTCTTCCCGGACCTGGAGCGGGACATGCGCCGGATTGATTTCATGCACCAGCAGTGCGAGGACGGCGGCGTGAACAACCGTACCGATGTGCCGTCGCCGCCGCACCCGACCAGCGAGCACCCGTTTGCCGACGGCCATGCAAGCTGCATTCTCAAGGCCTATCGCGAGGCCCTGAACCAGCCGGACGACGGGTTCTTCCGGCAATACTGGCCCCACATCAAACGCGCCGTCGAATACCTGATCGCCCGGGATGCCAAGACCGCCGGCGGGCAGCCTGCCGGCGTCTTGCAGGACGACCAATGGAACACCTACGACGAAGCCCTGCACGGGGTGACCACCTTCATCAGCGGATATTACCTCGCCGCCTTGCGCGCGGGCGAGGAATGGGCCCGCCGACAGGGAGATGAAACGACGGCCACCCGTTTCCGGGGCGTGTTCGACATGGGCCGGCAGAAGCTGGTCGAGCTGTGCTGGAACGGCGAATACTTTCAGCAGCACCTCCCCGGCTATGAGAAGCGCCCGGGCGAAGTGGGCCCCGGCTGCATGGCCGACCAGCTCATCGGCCAGTGGTGGGCGCATCAGCTTGGCCTCGGCTACATCCTTCCCCGGGAGAAGGTCGTCGCCGCGCTCCAGGCCGTCTTCAAATACAACTTCCAAATACAACTTCAAGTCCGACCTCACCGGCTGGCAACACGCGCCCCGGGCTTTCGCGGGCCCGAAGGACAAGGGCCTGATTATCTGCACCTGGCCCAAGGGCGGCCGGCCGGCCCACGTGATGCTCTACTCGGATGAGGTCTGGACCGGCATCGAATATCAGGTCGCCGCGCACATGATCTGCGAGGGGCTGGTCGAGGAAGGCCTCGCCATCGTCAAGGCCGCCCGCGACCGCTACGATGGCATCCCGCGCCCGCCGATCCAGCGCAACCCGTGGAACGAGATCGAGTGCGGCGGCCACTACGCCCGCGCGATGTCATCCGGGTCGTTGCTGCCCGCTCTCGCCGGCTGGGAATACGACGGCCCGCGCCAGGCCCTGCGCTTCATGCCGCGCCACACGCCGGGGCATTTCAAGGGCTTCTTCGCCGGCCCCGAGGGCTGGGGCAGCCTGGGCCAATCGCGGGATGCCGCGTCCCAGCGCAACGAAATCACCGTCCGCGAAGGGCGCCTCCCGGTTTCAACGTTGACGCTGGCGGTGGCATCCGCCCCCAGGCGGTTGAAGGTGCAATGCGGCGGCAGGTCGGTTGATTGCTCGTTCAGCTTCAGCGAGGGGGTGCTGATCGTCTCCCTGAAGCGCGCGGCCGTGGTTGAAGCCGGGAATACTCTGCAGCTGCAGGTTTACAAGTAATACGTTCTGCCTTTACTTGGTGGCAGGGTTGGTTTCTGATTTGGTCGAACAATGACACCAAAGCAGATCACCGGACCAGCGCATGGCTAACACAGCGCAAGCGGACACGGGATTCATCGCCAAGTTTACTGTCCTGAAGGGGGCTTCCCGCGAGCTTTGGATTACGTTCGTCGTGAAGCTTCTGGGGGTCATGGCCTACAAGATGACGGTCATGACGCTCTCGCTGTGGTTGATCTCGGATTTTGGCTACGGCGATGTGAGCGCCGGCAGTGTCGTGGCGGCGTGGACCATCTCGATGACGATTGTCACGCTGCTGGTCGGTTCACTGACCGACGCCGTCGGGTTGCGCCGGACGTTCTTCCTCGGCGTCTGGATTTGCATCGTGGCGCGCGCGGTGATGGCCTTCACCACGATCAAATGGGTGGCGCTGGGTGCGGGGCTTTTCCCGCTAGCGGTCGGCGAGGCGCTCGGGACGCCGGTGCTGGTGGCCGCCGTGCGCAAATATTCGACCACGCAGCAGCGTTCCATTTCCTACTCGCTCTTCTACACGATCATGAACCTCGGCTTCCTGGTCGCGGCGTTTCTGTTCGATTACTTCCGACACCGCCTGGGCGAACGCGGGC
>JAPLUA010000277.1 GCA_026397855.1 Verrucomicrobiota bacterium
AAGACGACGCTCTACACGCCGGTCGTGGGCGACATTCTCGACCAATGCGGACGTTTCCACCAATTCCTGCCGCAGTCCATCCAGCCGCTGCGTGAGGAAATGACGCTGGCTGGCCGGGCGATGCCGGTCCTGCAAACCGACGTGTTCGGCCCCCAGGAGAAGCCGTTTGGGCTGATGACCCAGGCGCTGGACGATCTGCGCGCGGGCGAGGTCTATGTGGCGACCGGCGGCACCAGGCAGAGCGCCAATTGGGGCGAGATCATGACTGCGACCGCGAAGACGCGCGGCGCGGTCGGCGCGGTGGTCAATGGCTATCACCGCGACACCGCGCGCGTTCTTGAGCAGAACTGGGCTGTGTTCAGCCGGGGCGCCTGGGCGCAGGATTCCGGTCCCCGCATGAAGGTGCTGGATTTCCGCTGCCGCATCGAAATCAGCGGCGTCGTGGTGACCCCCGGCGACCTGGTGTTCGGCGATGTGGACGGCGTGGTGATCATCCCTCAGGAGCTGGTTGAGGAGGTAATCAGCCGGGCCCTGGAAAAGGCCCGGGGCGAGAAGGTCGTGCGCCAGGCCATCGAAGGCGGCTTGTCCAGCACCGAGGCATTCAAGAAATATGGGATCCTCTGACGGCCGGACACAACCATCCCCCCGAAGCTTCGGTTTTCGCTGGACCATCTGTGCCCTGCTGTTCGCCGCCACGACGATCAATTACATGGACCGCCAGGTCCTGGGGCTGCTGGCCCCGACCCTGGAGCGGGAGATCGGCTGGAGCGAGGTTCAATACGCTCACATCGTAACCGCGTTTCAAGCCGCCTACGCGCTGGGGCTGTTGGGCTTCGGGCGGCTGGTGGATGGGATTGGGGTGCGTCACGGCTACGCCATCTCCGTGCTGTTCTGGAGCTTCGCCGCCGCGGCTCACGCGCTGGCGCGGTCCGTCCCGGGCTTCGGCGCGGCGCGGTTTGCCCTGGGCCTGGGCGAGGCGGGCAACTTTCCGGCGGCTGTCAAAGCCGTGGGGGAATGGTTCCCGCGGCGGGAGCGGGCGCTGGCGAATGGTCTCTTCAATTCCGGCGCCAACGTGGGGGCCATCCTCGCGCCGGCCCTGGTGCCGTGGCTGACGAGCGTGTGTGGCTGGCAAGGCGCATTCGTGCTGCTGGGTGGGCTGGGCTTTCTCTGGCTCGGGCTGTGGTATTGGCTTTATGAGTCTCCCGGGAAATCACGGCGCGTGGCCCCGGGCGAGCTGGCATACATCCGCAGTGACGCCGACGAGTCGGGCCCTGCGACGATCCGCTGGCGGTCGTTGCTCGCCTATCGGCAAACCTGGGCGTTCATCGTGGGCTTCGCCTGCTCGGCCCCTATCTGGTGGTTTTACCTCTACTGGCTGCCGAAGTTTCTGCACAAGCAGTATGGCCTCGAGCTGGGCAAGCTCGGTCCGCCGTTGATTGTGATCTACACCATGACCTGCTTCGGCAGCGTGGCCGGGGGCTGGCTTTCGTCGTCGCTGCTGCGGCGCGGTTGGTCGGTCAACGCGAGCCGCAAGACGGCGATGCTGGTGTGCGCTTTATGCGTGGTGCCGGTAATCTTCGCGGCCAAGGCGGCCAACATGTGGATGGCGACTTTGCTGATCGGGCTGGCAGCCTCGGCCCATCAGGGTTGGGCCGCGAACCTGTTCGCTCTGGCGGGAGACCTTTTCCCCAAGCAGGCGGTCGCCTCGGTCGTCGGCTTGGGGGGCATGTTCGGGTCCGTGACCGCGATGGCCTTTTCCCAATCGGCGGGATGGATCCTGGAAGCCAGCGGCAGCTACTGGAGCCTGTTTGCCATCGCCAGCAGCGCGTATCTGCTGGCGCTGGTCATCATGCACGCTCTGGCACCCGCGCTGGCACCCGCCCGGTTCCCAGAGCCGGAAGCGAATCGAACATAACGGGGCAGTTCCAAACGCCTGGTGCGGCTGCGGAGCCAATGCGTCGCCTGTCCTTGGTCCCGGCGTTCCACGCACTGCGGGGCGGAACTACTCAAACTGCATTTCCGCAACCACCGGCAAATGGTCCGAAGCTGCCGACTCGGGGACCCATGCCTTGACCGGGATGAACGGAGTGCTTTTGGAAACCCAGAGGTAATCAATGCGTTTGCTGGGGTTTTCGGCCGGAATCGTAAACCCGCCACCAGCGCCTACCGCAGCCCAGGCATCGGTGAAATCCCCGGCGATTTTTGAATGGGTGGGGCTGCCGGGGGTATCGTTGAAGTCGCCGCAAAGGATGATCGGGCGTCCGCCGTATTGGTGGAGGATGTCGTGAAGCTCGGCCGCATTTTGCAGCCGCTCGGCGTCGTCTTTCCGATAATCGATGTGCGTATCCATGACAACCAGTTCGCGGCCGTGCACGTCCAGGACCAACTGGAGCAGGCCGCGTTGCTCGCCGGGGCTGAGCATTTTGAAATAGGTATTGGTCCAGCGCTTGACGGGAAAACGCGTGAGGACTGCGTTGCCATACTGGCCGCCCTGGTAGTTGAAGTTGTTGCTGAAGACGCACGCCAGTCCCGTGAGCGCAGACAGCTCTGCCGGCAGATCGCGCCGGTCGGTTCGCCGGACTCCCTTATCCACTTCCTGCAAGGCGACGATATCCGCCTGTTCGCGTTTGATCAGGTCGGCGATGCGTTGCAGGTCCACTTGCTTATCCAGCCCTTCGCCGTGGTGGATGTTGTAGGTCATCACGCGGAAAGTGATTTGGGAATCCTTTCGGGGCGCGCTGTGACAGCCGGCGGAAGCGAGCGCCATCAGGATGCTGAGGAGGGAGCAAGCACAGAGGTTCATCAAGGAGGGAGAAGTCGGGGTCATAAGTCAGCGATTCATGGGTCCGGGTGGGGAGCGAAGGTTTCCTGGGCGGCCATCGCTACCCTTTCAGTTTGCGCTCGAGGATTTCCCCCGCCAGCGCCGGATTCGCCTTGCCCTTGCTCAGCTTCATCACCTGGCCTTTGAGGAAGTTCAGGGCGGCAACCTTTCCCGCCCTGAAATCCGCCGCCGATCCGGGATTGGCCGCGATGGCCTCGTCGCAGAATTTCTCGATCGCGCCCGTGTCGCTCACCTGCGCGAGGCCTTTCTTCTCGACGATCCTGGCAGGGGACTCGCCCGTGGTGAACATCTCCAGGAAGACCTCCTGGGCGATGCGGCTGCTGATTTTGCCGCTGTCCACGAGCTCGACCAGCTCCAGGATGCTGGATGGCTGGAACTTCAGGTCGGCGAGCACAGTTTGGGACTCGGCCAGCTTCGCGCGGAGATTGTTGATAACCCAATTCGCTGCTGCCTTGGGGCTTTTTGCCTGCCTGGCAATGCCCTCGAAGTAATTGCCCAGGGGGGCGTCCCAGACGAAGGTCTGGGCGTCGGCTGCCGGCAACTG
>JAPLUA010000208.1 GCA_026397855.1 Verrucomicrobiota bacterium
GCGCGTTTGCAGCCAGGCCATAGACGGTCTCGGTCGGCAGCGCCACCAGATCCCCGGCGCGCAGCAACTCCGCCGCCCGCCGCACCGCCGCCTGGAACAATTCCGGCGTATGCGTCGGCAGCACTTCGGCAAGGCGAGGCGGCGTCTTTTCCACAGGAGCAATTTGCCTGCAACCGCGCCCAAAGCACGCGAAAAAGTTGAAATCCGAGAGCCGAAGGAGGGAAGTTGCTTGGCGCAATTATCCGGCCCAGGGCAACAACTGCTGTGACTTGTCCGCCTCGGCCGCGTTGGCAAGCCCCAGGCGGACAAGAATGTCCGCGCTCCGATAACATGAGTTGCGCCCGGCCGGCCAAAAACCCGCAGTTGCGACTTGCTGGGGAATCGGGTGCTGTTTAGGTTGCTTGAGCGGGGCGAACCGGCTTCGCCAGACCCTATGACAACAAAGACGGAAATGGGCTACAACTCGAAGGTCGAGGGGGACGTCGTCGTCACCCGTCTCGACGCGGCTCTGCATTGGTTCCAAGAAAACCTGGATGCCGGCGCGAATTGGGGCCGCAAGAACTCCCTTTGGCCGATGCCGATGGGCCTTGCGTGCTGCGCCATTGAGCTGATGGCCACCGGGGCCAGCCGTTATGACATTTCCCGTTTCGGCGCCGAGGTCATGCGTTTCTCCCCCCGCCAGTCCGATGTGATGATTGTCTCCGGAACGGTGACCTACAAAATGGCGCTGGCCGTGAAGCGGATTTACGAGCAGATGGCGGAGCCCAAATGGGTGATCGCCATGGGCGCCTGCGCCTCGACCGGCGGCATGTACCGCAGCTACGCGGTGCTGCAGGGGGTGGACCGGATTCTGCCGGTGAACGTTTATGTCGCGGGCTGTCCCCCCCGCCCGGAGGCGCTGTTGGATGCCTTGATCAAGCTGCAAAGCATGGTGGCGAAGGAGCCGGCGATGGCCACCTTGAAGAAAGTGGCCTGAACGGTCGTGCTGACCCAGGCGACCCAACCCGCAACCACCCCGATGACCGCTCTCGAACTCGCTCAACAGCTCAAGGCCAGGTTTCCCGGCCTGATTTCCGAGCCGTCCGAGTTCCGGGGGGAGATCACCTTGAAGGTGGGGGATGCCGAGCGGATGCCGGAGATTTGCGGCGTGGCCAGGAACGAGCTGGGATTTGACTACCTGGTGGACATCACCGGCGTGGATAACTACGGCGACGACCCGCGGTTCGCGATCGTCTATCACCTCTACGGCTACGGCCATCTTTGCCCGCTTCGCCTTAAGACCGATGTGAGCGAGGAGAAGGGGGAGGTGCCGACCGTCACGGGCGTCTGGCGCACGGCGGATTGGCACGAGCGGGAGATTTACGACATGATGGGCCTGCGGTTCCGGGGCCACCCCGACCTGCGCCGCATCCTGATGTGGGAGGGCTATCCTCATTTTCCCCTGCGGAAGGACTTTCCGCTGGCCGGCAAACCGACCGATGTTCCGGAGGTGGCGTTTACCCAGCCGGCGCCGCTCGAGGGCGGCCCGTTTGTCACCGTTGCCGGCGGGGAGAATGCGATGTCGCGGGAGCCGCGGGTGCGGGTTCCTGAACCAGAAACAGGATCGAACTGAATGGCCGAGCTGCGCGAAATTCAAATGCCGGATGCGGCGGCCCGAGCCGGGGCCGGGGATGAACTCCCCGACCTTGAAGGTGAGAGAATGGTCCTGAATGTGGGGCCTTCGCACCCGGCCACGCACGGCGTGCTGCGCATTGTGCTGGAACTGGATGGCGAAGTCATCACCAAGGCCAGGCCGGAGATCGGCTACCTGCACCGCGGCGATGAGAAGATCGCCGAGAACATGACCTACACCCAGTTCATCCCTTACACGGATCGGCTGGACTACCTGGCGCCGCTGGCCAATAACGTGGCTTACGCGCTCGCCGTGGAGAAGCTGCTGGGCATTGACCAGCAGCTGCCGCTGCGCTGCCAGTATATCGCGTGGGCTGCTACGCGATGGATTGCGGGGCGTTGACCGTGTTCCTGCACACCTTCACCGAACGGGAGAAGATCCATAACCTGTGCGAGTCACTGACGGGCGCACGGTTCACAACCGCCTACACGCGCATCGGCGGACTTTCGCGCGATATGCCGCCCGGCTGGGTGGAGCAGTGCCGCCAGTTCCTCAAGGAAGTGGTGGTGAACATCGCGGAGACCGAGACTCTCCTCACCCGCAACCGCATCTTCGTGGACCGCACGCAGGGTGTTGGGGTCATCCCGAGGGATGTCGCCATTGACTACGGGATGACCGGGCCGAACCTGCGCGGCAGCGGCGTCGAGCACGATCTGCGCAAGGCCCATCCTTACCTGGTGTATGATCGCCTGAAGTTCGATGTGCCGGTCGGCACGTCCGGGGATTGCTACGACCGCTACCTGGTGCGCATGGAAGAGATGCGCCAGAGCGTGCGTCTGGTGCATCAGTGCCTGGACCAGTTGCCCGGCGGCCCGGTCTGTGTGCCCGACGGCAAGATCGCGCTGCCGCCGAAAGACCGCGTCCTTACGCGCATGGAGGAATTGATCCACCACTTCATGAATGTGACCCAGGGAGTAAACGCGCCACCGGGCGAGATTTACTTCGGGCACGAAAACCCGAAGGGGGAACTGGGCTTCTACATCAACAGCAAAGGCGGGGGCACCCCCCACCGGCTGAAGATCCGCTCGCCCTCGTTCGCGAACCTGAGCATTTTATCGCACCTGTTGCCGGGCCACATGTTGGGCGACGTGGTGGCCATCCTGGGGTCGTTTGACTTTGTCATGGGGGAGTGTGACCGATGAGCGACGCCCCGCTTGATCACGGCATCCCGAACCCGCTGCGCGAGCAGCCGGATTTCGCCATCCCCGCCCCGCTGGAGGCCGAAATCAACGAACTGATCACCCATTATCCGCAAAAGCGGAGCGCATCCCTAATGCTGCTGCACGCGATGCAGGAGCATTTCGGGCACGTTTCCCGGCAAGCCGTCGAGTGGATCGCCGCCAAGCTGGAGCTCCAGCCCATCAATGTCTATGAGCTGGTGACCTTCTACCCGATGTTCCACCTCAAGCCGGTGGGGAAGCATCATCTGAAAGTCTGCCGCACCTTGAGCTGCGCGCTGGGCGGCTCCCACAAGCTGCACGAGCATTTTTGCCGGAAGCTGGGCCTGGACCCGCACGCCCACGGCGCGCAAACCACCAAGGACGGGCAGTTCACGGTCGAGTTTGTGGAATGCCTCGCTTCCTGCGGCACGGCGCCGGTGATGATGTGCAACGACACGTTCCACGAGGGCGTTTCGGAGAAGAAGGCCGACGAAATCCTTAAGCAGTGCCAGCAACAACCGTCCCCATGACGCGCGTAAATCATAAATCGCAAATCGGAAATGGAGATTGGCTGCCCGACATGGATTTGAACCATGACAAACAGATCCAGAGTCTGCTGTGCTACCGTTACACCATCGGGCAAGCCGGAGCGCAGACAAGCTTAGAGGATTTCCGCGCGGAGTCAAGCTGCTGATATGCCCCAGGAATACCGCCAGATTCTGAAATACGCCGACGAGCCGGGCTACACGCCCGACATCGAGTGCTATTTGCGGCACGGCGGCTATGATATCTTGAGAAAGGCATTGGCCATCCCTCCCAGAAACCTGGCGGACGGGCGGATCGTCACCGGCCCGGACCATCTGCGCCAGGAGGTCATGACCTCCGGGTTGCGCGGGCGCGGCGGCGCCGGGTTTTCCTGCGGCCTGAAGTGGTCGTTCGTGGACCGCAAGAGCGGCAAGCCGATCTACCTGATCTGCAACGCGGACGAATCCGAGCCGGGCACGTTCAAAGACAAGCAGATCATCTACAAGGACCCGCACCAGCTGATCGAGGGCATGGCCATTGCTTGCTATGCCAACGACGTGCATCTCGCCTACATCTATATCCGCGGGGAGTTTGCGGAGGGCGCAAAGATCCTGAACCGCGCGCTCAAGGAAGCCCGCGCCAGGGATTTCCTGGGGGAGAACATCCTTGGCTCCGACTACGATCTCGAAATCCACGTTCACCGCGGAGCCGGGGCTTACATTTGCGGCGAGGAGACCGGCCTCATCGAATCCCTGGAAGGCAAGCGGGCCTATCCCCGGATCAAGCCGCCCTACTTCCCTGCGGTGCTGGGCAACAACACCGGCACACGCATCGTCAGCATCAGCGGCCACGTCAGGAAGCCGGGCTACTACGAAGTCGAGGTCGGGAAAGCCACCCTTGGGGAACTGATCAACGACCCGGCCTTCGGCGGGGGCTTGCGGGAGGGGCGAAAGCTCAAGGCCATCATTCCCGGGGGCTCCTCGGCCAAGGTCTTCAAGGCGGGGGAGAAGTTCAAGATCAAGCGCAGGGGCCCCGACGGCAAGGACGCCGAGCAGGAGATCGAGCTGCTCAATCTGCCGTATGATTTCGATTCGCTCATCGCGGCCGGCAGCATGTCGGGCTCCGGGGGCATCATTGTGCTGGATGATTCGACCGACATTGTGGAGGCGCTGGCCAACATCTCGGAGTTCTACGCGCACGAAAGCTGCGGCCAGTGCACGCCCTGCCGTGAAGGCTCGCTCTGGATGTCCAAGGCGCTCCAACGGTTAACCCACGGCGAGGGGCGGGAGGCGGATGCCGATTACCTGATGAAGATCGCAGACAACATCCCCGGCGGCCGGACAGTTTGCGCCTTTGGCGAAGCCTGCTCCTGGCCGGTGCAGAGCTTTGTCGCCAAGTTTAAGGATGAATTCGTCGCCAGGGGCGCGGCGGATGAGGAGAACCGGACACGCCGAAATGCCGGACCGACGGCTGTTGGAAAGCTGCCCGCAAGTTCGTAAAGTTGAGCGCACGATGTCCACTGCAACTCCAATCGAAACCAAGCCCGCCCCGCCTCCGAGCGACAAGCTCAAGGTCCGTGTGAACGGCAAGGAAGTGGAAGTGCCGAAGACCACGCCCGACCCGGTCTCGGGCAAGCCTTTGCCGACGACCATGATCCAGGCTTGCTTCATCGCCAAGGTGGAGGTGCCGCATTATTGCTATCATCCCAAGCTGCCGGTTTCCGGCAATTGCCGCATGTGCCTGGTCGAGTTTGGCACGCCAGCCATCGGCCCGGATCGAAAGCCGATCCTGAACCCCGACGGGACGCCCAAGATCGCGAAGGCGCCGCGGCCTGCCATTGCCTGCGCCACGCCGCTCTCCCCCGGAATGGAGATTTACACCGATACCCCCACCGTGAAGCTCATGCGCGCCGGGGTGCTGGAGTTCCTGCTCATCAATCACCCGCTCGACTGCCCGATCTGCGACCAGGCCGGCGAATGCAAGCTCCAGGAGTATTCGGTGGATTACGGCCAGTCGGAAAGCCGGTTTGTCGAGGCGAAGGTCCACAAGCCCAAGCGGGTTGATCTCGGCCCGCGCATCGTGCTGGACGACGAGCGCTGCATCCTTTGCACCCGCTGCATCCGGTTTACGCGCGACATTGTGGGCGACGACGCGCTGGGCATTGTCAATCGCGGCAGCCACAATACTCTGACCGCCTACCCGGGACGGGCCTTCGACAACAATTACACCCTCAATACCGTTGATATCTGCCCGGTTGGCGCGCTCACGTCCAAGGATTTCCGTTTCCAGATGCGCGTCTGGTTCCTGAAAGAGACCAAGAGCCTGTGCACAAGCTGCGCGACAGGCTGCAATACCGTCATCGGATCGCGGGAAGAGAAGATCTATCGCTACGAGCCGCGCGAGAACAACGCCGTCAACGGCTCCTGGATGTGCGATCATGGCCGGCTGAACTACAAGTGGATCGGGCGGGAAGACCGGTTAAGGGAAGTCTGCAGTCCGCAGTCCACGGCCCTCAGTCCTCAGTCCGCAGTCCTTAGTCCGGCGGAACGATGGGCTGTGGCTGTGAGGGGAATCGCGGAAAAGCTTAAGCACGCGCCGGCGGGGTCGGTTGCCATGATCGTTTCGGCACGCCAGACGAATGAGGAGATTTACCTGCTGGCGAAGCTTGCCAGGGCGCTGGGAGCACTCACGGATTCTGTGCCTCGCATCCTGGAAGGGGACCGGCTGCTGTTGAGCGCGGACCGGAACCCCAACAGCACCGGCGCACGGCTTGCGGGCATCGCCGCCGACCCGATGGGAGCGAACCTGCCGAAGATCGCGGAAGGCATCCGGAGCGGACACATCCGGACGCTGATCGTGCTGGGTGAAGACGTCACGCGGCACGGGATTGGCGCGGATCTGCTCGGCAAGCTGGAGACGCTCATCGCCAGCGACATTCTCCCGAACGAGACGACACGGCTGGCGCACTACCTGTTGCCCGGGTGCGCCCATGCCGAGAAGCGCGGGACCTTCACGAGCACCAAGGGCCGGGTGCAGAAGTTTATGAAAGCGGTCGAGCCGCCGGGCGATGCCCGGCCGGAATGGGAGTTCCTGCGGGAACTGGCATCCCAGGTGACAGGCCAGGCTGGCGCGGCGAGCATCGAGGGCCTGTTCAACCAGATGGCCGGAGAAGTGCCCGGCTTCCACGGCTTGACCTGGTCGGGCCTTGGCGACACGGGGGCGACTGCAACAATCTAGGCCATGATTCAAGCGATCACTGATTGGCTGGGCAGCGAGGCGGGACAATTCATCTTGTTCAGCGCGCTGAAGATTCTCGGCGTGTTCTCCGTGATGATGTTCATCGTGGCCTACGCGGTTTGGGTTGAGCGCAAGACCGCGGCGGCCATCCAGGACCGGTTCGGGCCGAATCGAGTCGGGATATTCGGCCTGCTGCAGCCGGCCGCCGATGCCATCAAGTCGTTCCTGAAGGAAGACTTCACCCCCGGGCACGTGCGCAAGGCCTATTACTGGCTGGCTCCGGCCATTGTGATGATCCCCAGCCTGCTCACGGTGGCCATTATTCCGTTTGGCTCCTGGATAGGCGCGCAGAAAATGGTGATAGCGGACCTCAATGTGGGGATCCTCTACACGTTCGGCATCGTCTCGCTCGGCGTGTATGGCATCGTGCTGGCGGGCTATGCGGCCAATTCAAAGTACCCCTACATCGGCGGCATCCGCTCCAGCGCCCAGTTGATTTCCTACGAGATCGCCATGGGCCTGTCGGTAGTGCCGCTGTTCCTGATCGCGTGCGGGCTGGATGTCGGGCAGTTGAGCGAGGGATGGCAGAAGTTTCTCACCGGGACGGGCAGCTTGAACCTGGGGCGCGTGGTCACGTGGCAGGCCTGCCATGGCTGGCTTATCTTCTATGCGCCGCTGTCGTTCATCATCTTCCTGGTCGCCATGTTCGCCGAAACGAACCGGATGCCGTTCGATATGCCCGAGGCGGAACAGGAGCTGGCCGGGGGCTACAATGTCGAATACAGCTCGATGAAATTCGCGCTGTTCTTCATGGGCGAATACGCCAACATGACCGCGGCAGCCGGTCTCATGGTGACGCTGTTCCTGGGCGGCTGGTCGCTGCCGATCGCCGGACTGGATCAGCCGGCCGCGGCCGCATGGGTCGGCTTGCTGCACATTGCCATCTTCCTGGCGAAGGTGGCGTGCGTCCTGTTCGTGGTGATCTGGGTGCGGTGGATGTGGCCGCGCTTCCGCTACGACCAATTGATGGATCTGGGCTGGCGGCGGTTTATTCCGCTGGCGCTGGCCAATATCGTGGTGACGGCCACGGTGCTTTGGGCGAGAAGCTAGATGATTGTTAAGCGCAAACAACTCAACCTCTGGGAACGGCTTTACCTGCCGGCAGTGATCGGCGGGTTCAAAGTCACGCTGCGCCATTTCTTCAGGAAGAAGGTGACCATGCAGTATCCTGAGGAGCGATGGGTGGTGCCCGAGGGTTACCGCGGAGCCCCCTACCTCGTGAAGGACCAGGACGGCAATACCAAGTGCGTCTCCTGCCAGCTCTGCGAGTTCGTTTGTCCCCCGAAGGCCATCCGGATCACCCCGCCGGGCTCCACCGGACCCGGCGCGGACCGTTCCAACGCGGAGAAGATGCCGCGCGAGTTCGAGATCAACATGCTGCGCTGCATCTTCTGCGGGTTCTGTCAGGAAGTCTGCCCCGAGGAGGCCATTTTCCTCATGAAGGACTATTCGCTGAACGGCACCAGCCGCGCGGAGATGATCTACAAC
Organism: Verrucomicrobiota bacterium; assembly: GCA_026397855.1. Lineage (GTDB taxonomy): Bacteria > Verrucomicrobiota > Verrucomicrobiia > Limisphaerales > UBA8199 > JAPLUA01. The sequence continues at coordinate 8,143 of JAPLUA010000208.1, forward strand.
AAAGAGAAGCTGCTCGCGCTGGGCGGGGTTCATAACGACCCGATCCGCAAGTGGAAGCACAAAGCCGACGAGGCGCGGAGCCAGGGGATGGAGCCATGATATTTTCGTGATGCAGGACATTCTCTTCTATATCTTTGCGTTCCTGACGCTGGTGTTTGGCTTCCTGGTCATCGCCAACCCGTTCAGCCGCAACCCGGTCACCAGCGCCATGTTCCTGGTGCTGACCATCGTTTCCATGGCCGGGCTGTTTGTCCTGCTGCACGCCTTCTTCCTCGCCGCCGTCCAGATCCTGGTCTATGCGGGCGCCGTGATGGTGCTTTTCCTGTTCGTCATCATGCTGTTGGATCTCAGGGCCGAAGAGCGGCGCCGATTCAAGGTTCTGGCCGTCATTGGCGGAGTGATTTCCGCGGGGGCCATCCTGCTCATTTTCCTGCGGAGCCTCCTAAGCACCCCGCTGGGAGCGAGCGACACGCCGACGCTGGAAGGCGGCACGTTTGAGCTTGGGAAACTGCTGTTTACGCAATACGTCCTGCCGTTCGAGATCGTCTCGATTCTGCTGCTGGTGGCGATGGTGGGCGTGGTACTGCTCAGCAAGAAGGAGCTGAAATGACCGTTGGCCTCGAACATTATCTCGTGGTGAGCGTGATGCTCTTTGCCCTGGGCCTGACGGGCGTTATCGTGCGGCGCAGCGTTCTTGTCATCTACATGTCGCTCGAACTGATGCTCAATGCGGCGAACCTCGCGCTGGTGGCATTCTCGCGCTTCACCAACAACCTGGACGGCCAGGTGTTCGTGTTCTTCGTCATCACCGTGGCAGCGGCGGAGGTATCGGTTGGTTTGGCGCTGATCGTGGCGCTCTACCGCAAGCGCCAGGCGGCGCATGTCGAAGATCTGAGGACGCTGAAACTCTAGC
>JAPLUA010000387.1 GCA_026397855.1 Verrucomicrobiota bacterium
AGGTGGAGAATGCGGACGTCCGGATCGCCATACCCAAGTTCGATGTCCCGAGGCCCGCTCCGCCTGTCGAGCTGCCGGACGGGTCGATGGTTTGCCCACGCCATCCGGAGGCGCTTTCCACTCACCAATGCACCTATTGCCGAGAGGTCCTGTGCGATGCCTGCGTGCGCCAGCTCCGCCGCCGCGGCGGAAAGACCTTGAAGCTCTGCCCCCTCTGCAGCCACCCCTGCCTGCCGCTGAGCGAGGAGACTAAGAAGCAGGGATGGCTCTCACGGCTCTTCCGAAAGACGGTCAAGCTGCCCTTGACGCGGCGCCGAAAAATGGACGATTAAGGCAGCAGGGCCGACATCCCGGCACCAAATAACGCTTCAGGATTTCTGCTCGGCAGCCGCCGATGGACCCGCCCATGCAGGTGTGCCAAGACCCTCGATGGGAATCCATGCGCATTTCCTGGTATCCTTCCGGCAGGTCTGCAACTACAGTATGCCCGACAAAGATTATGAGCCATTACACTGTACTCTGGGTTTATATTATACTGCTGCTGGCCGGGGGCCTGTTCGGGTTTTTCAAGGCCGGCAGCAAGGTATCGTTAATCACGTCGGCCGTGGCGGCGGCGGCCTTGGTGCTGGCCGCAACGCGGGGGCTGTTCACCCCGGCCTTCGGCAAGTTGCTGGCGGATCTAATCATGGCGGCATTGCTGGTCGTGTTCGCGATCCGACTGGCCAAGACCAAGAAGTTCATGCCCAGCGGCCTGATGCTGGTGATCACGATCACGGCCCTGGCGCTCCGACACCTGCTGTGACCCCGGGCTCCCTTCCCATCTGGGAGATCCACTCGCAGATCGTCGAAACGCTGCGTTCCGGGAACCGGCTGGTGCTGGTGGCGCCCACCGGCTCGGGCAAGACCACCCAGGTGCCGCAAATGCTGCTGGATGCGGGACTGGCCGGGAACAAGAAGATCGTGGTGCTCCAGCCGCGCCGGGTAGCCGCCAGGACGGTGGCCGCGCGCGTGGCCTGGGAGCGACGCTGCCCGATCGGCGGCGAGGTAGGCTACCAGATCCGGTTTGACGACCAGACCGGACTTGGCACGCGCATCAGCTACGTCACCGAGGGAATCCTCCTCCGCTGGCTCCAGGACGACCGCACGCTGGGGGACGTCGGGGTGGTGCTGTTCGACGAATTCCACGAGCGCAACCTGCTCAGCGACGTGGCGCTGGCCCTGCTCAAGCAACTGCAGCGAACGGAACGGCCTGACCTCAAGATCGGCGTCATGTCGGCCACGCTCGAGGCGGAGCCGGTGGCGGAGTATTTGCGGGACATCGGCGGGGCGGGCGATACCCCTGTCCTGCATTCCGAGGGGCAAAGCTTTCACGTGGAGGTGCGGTATTTGAGCCACCACGACGAGCGGCCCGAGACGGAGCAGGCGGCGGATGTGGTGGAGGCCATCGTCAATTCCGGCGAGCCGGGGGACATCCTGGTGTTCATGGCCGGAATGGGGGAGATCAACGCGACGATCAGCGCGCTGCGGGCCTGCCGCACCGACGAGCGGCTGGCCCTGATCCCCTTGCACGGCGACCTGCCGCCCGAGCAGCAGGACCTCGCGTTCGCGCCCAACCCGCTGCGCAAGGTGGTGGTGGCCACGAACGTTGCCGAGACCTCGGTGACGATTGACGGGATCCGGCATGTGGTGGATAGCGGGCTGGCGCGGGTGGCCCGCTACGACGCCGAGCGGGGCATCGGCACGCTCTTCCTCGAGCCGATCAGCCGCGCATCGGCCGACCAGCGCAAGGGCCGCGCGGGAAGAACGGCACCCGGGACATGCCACCGGCTCTGGACGCAAAGCGGGCACCTGAACCGGCCCGAGCGCAACACGCCGGAAATCCAGCGCAGCGACCTGGCGGAGGTGGTGTTGCTGCTGCACTCGCTGGGCATCCGGCGGGCCGCAGCGTTCGACTGGCTCGATAAGCCGGACCCGCAGGCGGTGGAGCGGGCGGAGCAGTTGCTCATCACGCTGGGAGCGTTGCGGGCTTTACGATTGACGATTGACGATTTGAGAGGGGAGCGGAGCACGCCAGTTGCAGATCGCGAACCGTCGGCGGGGGCGGACCTGACGGCTATCGGGCGGCAGATGCTCCGGCTGCCGATGCATCCCCGCTATTCGCGGATGCTGGTGGAGGCAGGCCGGCACGGCTGCGTGCCGGCGGCCGCATTGTGCGCGGCGCTGGTGAGCGGGCGCGACCTGCTCATGCGTCTGGGCCGCGACGACAAGCATATCCAGGAATCGCGCGAGCTGTTCGAGGCCAGCCAGGAGTCCGACTTCTACACGCTCATGCGCGCCTACCAGTTCGCCAAGAAGAGCAATTTCAGCGTCGAAACCTGCCGCCGCTACGGCATCCACGCGCAGACAGCCCGGCAGGTCGAGCAGACCTTCGATCAGATCCTGCAAATCGCCCGGCAACAGGGGCTGCTGCGGGGCGAGGACAGGAATCCGCAGACGGAGGAGAGCGCCGCCCCGCCTTCCCCCTCCGCCGATCCCCTGCCCCGCTGCATCATGGCCGGCTTCATTGACCAGCTCTGTTTGCGGCACGACCAGGGAACGCTCGAGTGCGACCTGACCGAGGGACGGCGCGGCACGCTGATGCGCGAGAGCGTGGTGCAGAACGCGCCGATCTTCGTGACGGCGACCATTCGCGAGGTGACGGGGCGCGGATCGGAGAACCTGACATTGCTCGGGCTGGCCAGCGCGGTTAAGCGGGAGTGGATCCAGGAAACATTCCCCGAGCAGGTCACGTCCACGGTGGAGCACCTCTACGATCGCACCCACAAGCGCCTGGCGGCGGTGAGGCTGGTCCGGTTCCGCGACCTGGTGATTCACCACGAGCACCAGCGGGACGCGGACCCGAAGGCATCCGGCCGCTGCCTGGCGGAGGCTTATCGCAAGGGCTATTTCGAGCTGCCGCTCTTCAACCACGAGCTGAAGCAGCTCACGGGCCGGGCGAACCTGGTGGTGGCGGTGATGCCGGAGCTGGAGTTCCCGCCGTTCGACGAGGCGGCCGTGGTCGCCTGCCTGGCGCGGGCGTTCGAAGGGCTGACCCTGGCAAAGGAAGCGCAGGCCACGCCGCTGCGCGACGCCTTCCTGAAGCACCTGGCCCGGGAGCAGGTCGGCTGGCTGGACGAGCTTGCCCCCACCAGCATCACCTGGTCCGATGGCCGGAAGATCAAGCTGCTCTACGCCGAGCAGGCCCGCGACGAGGACGGCGAGCCCAACTCCCCGGAGCTGCAGGTGAAGCTGCACGAGTGCTTTGCGCTCAAGCAGCACCCGCATATCTGCGAAGGGAGATTGCCGGTCAGGCTCTGGCTGTGCGCCCCGGAAGGCAAACGGATCGAGTCCACCTTCAACTGGCCCGCTTTCAGGACAAACAGCTACCCGAAGCTAAAGCCGGCGCTGGCGAAGAAGTATCCCGGGGTGCCGTGGGTTTGAACCCTTGCCAGCATCTTACCCCGTCGTGCGCTGGGCCATGATCAGGTCGCGCAGCCCTTTGGGGTCGGGGATTGACTTGATCTGCTGCACCGCATCCGCCGTGGCCGCCGTGGAAATCGTGAAGTCGCCAATGCCGACCATGCGCTGGAGGAAGCTCTGGTCAATGTCAATCGAGCGGATATCGCGCGGGTGGTAATCCCGGTAGCACTTGGACAGGATGCCTTGCGTCAGCGTGATGCGGTCGGGGAAGACCCGGATGACCGTGCCATTCCTGCGGAAGGAGGCGACAATGGGCGGTATGATCAGCCAGAAGAAAAAGAGGTGCCAGAAGAACCCCCACCACGAGGGTCGAACCTCGGCCAGCGGCTCCCCGGGCACTGCAGGCGCGCCTGCCTCGCCTGTTTGCGCCTGCGCAGCGGGCTGTTCCGATAAAGGATAGCCGCAATGAGGACAGGTGCGGGCTGCCGTGGATACCGGCTTCTTGCACTCCGGACAATCAATCAAGGCCATAATTCATTACTCGGAACCCGCGCCATCGCCATCCACGCCTGAGCCCATCAAACCTTCTTGCGAACCATCGTGTGCGTGGAGTGGCCATAGAATGCCTCGGCAGCTTCCATGATGGTCTCCGATAGTGTGGGGTGCGGATGGACCGCCAGGGCCAGGTCCTTGGCCGTCGCCCCCATCTCCACGGCGAGCACGCCCTCGGCGATCAGTTCGCCAGCGCCGTAGCCGACGATGCCCACGCCCAGGATGCGCTCGGTATCGGGCTCGATGAGGAGCTTGGTCAGCCCCTCGGGGTGATCGAAGGATAGGGCCCGGCCGGAGGCTGCCCATGGGAATCTGGCTACCGCCACCTCGATCCCCTTGGCCTTGGCCTCCGACTCGGTCAGGCCGCACCACGCAAGCTCCGGGTCGGTGAAGACCACGGCAGGCATCGTGACATCCACGAATGCGCTGTCCTGGCCGGCGATGACCTCCACCGCGATCCGGCCCTCCTTGGACGCCTTATGCGCCAGCAGGACGCCGCCGGCGATGTCGCCGATGGCGAAGATGGCGGGGTCGGTGGTCTGCTGCTTCTCGTTGACGTGGATGAAGCCCTTCTCGTCGAACGACACCTTCGTGTTCTCAAGGCCGAGGTCGTCGGCATTGGCCGACCTGCCGACGGCAACCAGGACGCGGTCGTAAAGCTCCTCCTTCTTCTGCCCATCGGCATTGAACTCCACTTTGATCTGTTTGCCACTGGTGCTCATCTTGCCCACCTTGGTCCTGAGGCGGACCTCCTTGAAGGCCTTCTTGGCATAGGCCACGACCGGGCGCGCCAGGTCCGGGTCGGCCCCGGCCAGGATGCTGTCGAGAGCCTCGACCAGCACCACTTTGCTTCCAAAGGTGGCATAGACGGTCCCCAGTTCCATGCCGATATAGCCGCCGCCGATCACCAGCAGGTTTTCGGGGATATCCTCCAGTTCGAGAGCCTCGGTGGAGGTCATCACCCGCGGATTGCCCAGGTCGAAATCCCGGGGCATCGCCGGCTTGGAACCGACCGCAATGATGGCGTGGTCGTATTTGACGAACTGCTGCCCCTGGTCTGTCTCCACGCGCAGGGTGCGCGAGTCTTCAAAGTAGCCCCGGCCCTGCATCACCTGCACGCCGCGCATCTTCGCCAGTTGCCCTACCCCGCTTGAGAGGCGGCTGAGGATGGATTCCTTCCAGGCCCGCAGCTTCGGCAGGTCAATGCTCGGGGGGCCGTAAGTGATGCCTCGACGCTCCGACTCGCGGGCCGAGGTGATGCTGTGCGCCGCGTGCAGCAGGGCCTTGGACGGGATGCACCCGCGGTTCAGGCAGACTCCGCCCAGGACCTTCTCACGCTCGACGAGGATCACCTTCTTGCCCAGGTCGGCCGCGTAAAAGGCCGCGGCGTAACCGCCAGGCCCAGAGCCCACAACCACGATTTCAGTCTTGATTGGTTCCATATTCAGAAAGTCACATTCACTTGCCCGTGCCCGGCTGCCCCCCCCGCCCGGGCGGAGGATGCGCCTGCGCGAGGCGCTTTGCGGTCAAATCTTCACGTCCTCCTCGCGGAAGCTCTCAAACGCCCGCACCAGGTCCACGGTGAAGCGGGCCGCGGCCCCGCCGTCGATCACCCGGTGATCGTAGGACAGGCCGATCGGCAGCACCAGGCGCGGCACAATGGCACTGTCGCGCACCACCGCCTGCATGGCTCCGCGTCCCAGGCCCAGGATGGCCACCTGCGGCTTGTTCACGATGGGGGTAAAGTGCGCCCCGCCGATCCCGCCCTGGTTTGAGATGGTGAAAGTTCCCCCCTTCAACTCCTCCGGCGTGACCTTGCGCTCACGCGCGCGTCTGGCCAGATCCTCAAGCTCGCGGGACAGCTCCAGCACGCTCTTCTTGTCCGCGTCGCGGATGACCGGGACGATCAGTCCGGCGTCCGTATCCACTGCGACACCGAGGTGGTAATACTGCTTGAAGACCACCTGCTCTTCCGCCTCGTCCACGCTGGCGTTGAAGACGGGATGCGCCTTGAGTGTGTCCGCCACGATCTTCAAGACAAAGGAGGTCAGCGTGAGCCTCGCACCCTTCTCCTCGTAGGCCGCGGCGTATTTCTTCCGCAGCGCGTTCAGGGCGGTGATGTCCGCGTTGTCGAACTGGGTGACGCGCGGGGTCGTTGTCCAACTCTCCGACATCCGGCGGGCAATCACCTGGCGCAGGGGGGAGAAGGCAGTCTTTGAAACAGGACCCCACTTCGAGAAATCAATTTGCTCCGCGGCGGGCTTTGCCGCCGGAGCTCCCGCATCGCCCGGGCTCTTGGGCGCCGCAGCCAGGCGCTGCAGCCGCTGGATGTAGGCGCGCACATCCTCCAGCACAATCCGGCCGCCCCGGGCGCTGCCGCGGACACGGGCAAGATCAATGCCCAGGACCCGCGCGAGCTCGCGGATGGACGGGGCCGCAGCCGGCACCGCGCCCGGTTTGGGCTCCGCTCCGGCCTGGGAAGTTTCTTGCTCATCGGCGACAGGCACCTGTTCCGGCGACGGGGTCTGGATGATCCGCTCGCGCCGGCTGGCGGCAGCAGCCTCGGCCCGGGCGGCCGCGTCAGCGGCTTCGACGCCACCTTCGCTCAGGGAAAGAATCCGCTGGCCTACGCTGACCTTGTCACCGGCCTTCACGAAGACTCGCGCGACGGTGCCGGCTGCGGTGGACGGGATTGTGGCCACAGCCTTTTCATTCTCCAGTTCGAGAATCGGCTGGTCCTTGGACACGGTGTCGCCTTCTTTGACGAACAGGTTCACCACCGTGCCCGAATCCGCGCCTTCGCCCAGATGAGGAAGTTTCAAGTCCATACGTTAATAGGCAGCAATTTGCCCCAAAAGAGCGTAATTGCCAGAACAATCAGACGCCGCAGGCGCGCAGCCCGGCCCGCAGGAAACCGAGGGCATAGGCCATTCCACCGTGCCACGGTGCCGCGCAGGCCAATTGCGGCGCGTGGTCGGGGATGATCACGCCCTCGAACCGGTTCTGCTTGAGGATCCGCAGCACGCGAAGGATGTCCACATCTCCGTCGTCAATGAAGGTTTCCCGGTAAAACGGCACCTTGCCTCGGACATTGCGCAGGTGCACGTAGGCCAGCTTCCCTTGCCGGCTGTAGTTGTCCACCACCTCGTAGATATCGCCTCCGGACATCTCCGCCAGCGTGCCGACACAAAACTCGAGCGCGTTGCGCGGGCTGGGGCTCAGGTTGATCAGCTTCTGGTACAAGTCCGGCTGATAAACCAGGCGCGGCTGCCCGCGGATGGCGGGC
>JAPLUA010000496.1 GCA_026397855.1 Verrucomicrobiota bacterium
CTACCGTTGGAACACGCTTGGAGCGCCGGGGAGGCGCGCCACCGGGGGGGCCGAGAAGGGCCTTGGGGCGGTTTGTTACATCGGCCACACTGGCGCGCAGCCTGGGAATGTAACAAACGGCTCCAATGAGCTGCTCCCGGATAGGATGCTTGACTCCCCGGCGGCGTCATGGCTTAGCTTAGCTTTGCAGATCAGCCTCTAACCATGAAACGCGTTTGTATCTATTGCGGATCGAGCCCCGGGTCTCTCCCCGATTATGCCACGGCGGCCCGCCAGTGCGGCACCCTCCTGGCCCGGCGCGGCCTGGCGGTCGTCTATGGCGGCGGCAACGTCGGGCTGATGGGCATGGTCGCTGACGCGGCGCTGGCGGCGGGCGGCGAGGTGATCGGCGTGATCCCGCGGCGGATGATCGCCCGCGAACTGGCCCACGGCGGGGTGAGTTCCCTCATCGCCGTGGATTCCATGCACGAGCGCAAGCAGAAGATGGCCGACCTCGCGGATGCCTTCATCGCGCTGCCGGGCGGGATCGGCACGCTGGAAGAGATGTTCGAGGCGCTTACCTGGCTCCAGCTCGACCTGCACCGGAAGCCGGTGGGGCTGCTCAACGTCGCGGGCTATTACGACGCCCTGCTCGCCTTCCTCGATCACATGCAAAACCAGCGATTCATCACCCCCGAGCACTGCGAGAGCCTGGTTGTGGATAACACGATCGAGGGGCTGCTCGACCGTTTGGCCCGCTACCAGCACCTGCCGCTTGGCAAGTGGATTGACAGAGAGCTCTCCGCGGCAAAGCATTGACATGTCACATCGCATCCTCCGCCGCGCCCGGAGCTCCCCGCCGTTCGCGCTGCTTCACTTCGCTCTCTACCTCTGCCTGTCGGTGGTCATTGGCCGTTTCCCCCTGCTCGCCGCGCCCTCCCCGGATGCTCCGCAACTGGTCTCCGTCAAGAAGCTTTGGGATGGCGCGCACCATAACGCGTTCACCGACCTGGCCCGCTTCAGCAACCAATGGTTCTGCACCTTCCGCGAGTCGCAAGCCCATGTGGGCGGCAATGGGAAGATACGCGTGCTCAGCTCTGCCGACGGGGATCGCTGGGAATCAGCGGCGCTGCTGGGCGAGGAGGGCATTGACCTGCGCGACCCCAAACTCTCCCTGGCGCCCGACGGCCGGCTGATGCTCGTCCTGGGCGGATCGGTTTATGAAGGCAAGACGCTCAAGGAGCGTCAGTCCCGCGTGGCCTTTTCCAGCGACGGGCGCGCCTGGACTACTCCGCAGCGGGTTCTGCAGAAGGGCGACTGGCTCTGGCGGGTCACCTGGCACCAGGACCACGCCTACGGCATCACCTACGCCTCGATGCGCCAAGCAGCGCCAACCAACGAATGGAGGATCACCCTGGTCGAGAGCAAGGACGGCCTCGCCTGGAGCCCGGTGACCAAACTTGCGGTGCCGGGTCAGCCCAACGAAGCCACCGTCCGCTTCCTGCCCAACGACGATTGCATCGCGCTCGTGCGCCGCGAGGGCCCCGCGCCGGGCGCGGACAAGGCTGCGTGGATCGGCAGAAGCTCGCCCCCTTACACCGACTGGCACTGGATCCCCGCAGGCATGCAGATCGGCGGGCCGAACTTCCTGGTGCTGCCCGGCGGCGCGCTGGTGGCCGGCGGCCGCCAATACAATGCCAAGCCGGCCTCCGCCAGGACTTTCGTCGGCCGCATGACCCTCGAATCTGTCAGCGACGACCTGATCCTCCCGAGCGGCGGCGATTGTAGCTACCCCGGCATGGTGTGGCACGACGGGCTGCTTTGGGTCAGCTACTATTCCACACATGAGGGCAAGACCTCCATTTACCTCGCCAGAATCCGCATCCCCGGGCAGAAGCCGTAAGTCCCGGAGCATCCGACACTCGCTATGAAGAGGCAGTCGCCAACACGTGGAAATTCGCCAAGGTAGGTGGACGATGGCCTGTGCTTGATCTCGATCAATAGTCGGCTGCCGCGCTGAATAGGGCTGTGAATCGCCCGCAGGAGCTTGAGGGTCAAGCCATACGAACCAGCTTCGCCTGCCACCGAACGAACCGGTTCTCGCTGAACCGTTTGACCAGGCGGTGATTGCTGACCGCAATCTCAGTTAGCGGGAGCGCCTGCGTCCAGTCCACTGCGAACGCTCGAACGACCTTCTTGCCGCGGCCCGACTCTGCCAGCTTGAGCACACGTTCCAAAGCCCCCAGCCAACCGCGTGCGGGCAGCGTGCCGTCTTCCACCCCGCGCAATGTCTCACGCAGAAATGCCCGGACGCACAAGAGCATGATGCGCAGGTGCTCCACGTCCCGCCGTTCCCTTTGGTCCACGTTCAGCGCAAGATATAATTTGCAGGAAAGCAGGGAAATAGGATCCACCACCCGCACCCGATAACCCGCAAACTCGTAATCTGCGGCCAGTCTTTCCACCACGTTTGGCCGCACCCCAGGAATGAGGCGCAATACTTCAATGGTTGTGGGTGAACCTCCGACCAGAAAGCTGACAATACCAGCCAATGCGGTCATTTCTCGCGAATGCGGGAACTGCGCCCGCATCCCGAGTCCTTTAGCAATACGCAATACGTCCTCGCGTCCGCCTTGGAAATCAATGTCCTTGCTGGTAAACGGCCGCCATTGTTCCACCGCGGGCTCCTCGGCGGCGTAACGAGACGCCCAGAAATAGACCGCTTGGCCGCCGATCAAGAGGTAGGGCTTGCCATTTCCGTCCTGCTGAGCGAGAACGTGTCCAAATGCTTGAAGGGCAAAGCGCACGAAAGGCGGTTGCGCCTGTAATCGGCGCAGAACTACTGAGCCATGGCCTGCAGCATCTGGCGCAAGTTGGTAATCCGGCCTTTCGTTCCATAGGTCAACGCATATCGCCGCTCGAATGCAATCGCCGATCGGCGGCGCTTCTGCGCGCACCGCAGGTCAGCTACACGCTCACGAGCCTCGTCGCGCTTGAGGGCATGGATGGACTTCACACTCATAGCCAATAAGCTAACATGCACACCGTCACCGTAAAGACGGAAGTTGCATCAAACGAAATGAATCCTCCTGCCTAAAGGGCTCCCGGTTTCCCGTGTTCCTCGCCCTGGAGGCGCTTCTTGAGGTGATGCCGGGCCACCAACCGCTTTGTGATCACGTATGAGAAAAAGGCAAACGGCGCCGAGCAGATCGTTGCGCCGACCATCAGCGGCTTGCCGATGGTGAGCAGGTTCGACCAGCTTCGCAGTTGGTGGATATCCCAATGGGTCTTACCTATTGAAGGCGGCAAGTGGTGCGGGCTGCTCAGCAGCCAGTAGCCGACATCGTACTCCCATCGGAATATCACCGGCATCACGGGGAACAGGATATCGTGGGCAGCGCTTGCAATCACCGCCGCGAGGATGTTGCTGCGCGTGAGCCAGGCAAAGAGAATCGTCAGGGCGGTCTTGAGCCCGATGAGCGGGGTGAAGCCGATGAAGATGCCGATGGCCACGCCGCCCGCGATCGCCTCCGGCGTGTCGCGAATCGCCAGGAGCTTCAACGAGTGCTCACGCAACCAGCGTTTCGGGTTCATGTCTTGCCGTGCCGCCGATTGAAGGCTACGGCGTCCTCATACCGCACCCCGCCGCCGCCGAAGATGTCGAGCGCCGAGCCGATCGTCAGGTCAACCCTCCCCTGCCCTGTCTGCGTCACGGCTTCGAGATCAGCGAGTGACTTCGCACCGCCGGCGTAGGTGGTCGGGATGGGCGACCATCGGGCCAACCGCGCGACCAATTCCTCGTCAATCCCGCGACATTGCCCCTCCACATCCACCGCATGAACGAGGAACTCGTCGCAGGAGCCCGCCAGGCGGACGAGGTTCCCGGCGTTGACCGCCACCTCGGTGAACTTCTGCCAGCGGTCGGTCACGACGAAATACTCCTTGCCTCGCAGGCGGCAGCTCAAGTCCAGCACCAGCCGCTGCCTGCCGATCGCCGACACAAGCTGCGCGAGGCGGTCCCAATCCACCTGTCCGGCGCGGAAGACCCACGAAGTGACAATGACATGGGATGCGCCCGCGTCCAGCCAAAGCCGGGCGTTGTCGAGGTTGACTCCGCCGCCGATCTGCAGTCCGCCGGGATAGGCTTGCAGCGCGGCGCGCGCCTCGGAATCGTTGCCAGCCCCGAGCATGATCACATGCCCGCCCTTGAGTCCGTCGCGCTGATAGAGCGCGGCGTACCAGGCGGCGGGGTGATCGGAGACAAAGTTCGTCCGCAGCCGCGCCGGCTCGTCGCCGAGCGTGCCGCCGACGATCTGCTTTACTTTCCCCTCGTGGAGATCAATGCATGGACGAAACACGCCCTAAGTTAAAGGCTAAAGGCTGAAGACTAAAGGCTAAAGTCGGGGAAGGGTGGTAGTGGGGCGCAAATCACAGTTTCCGAGGACGTGTAAGAAGGCGAAAGGAGCGCGGACATTCTTGTCCGCCTCGGCCGCGTTGGCAAGCCCCAGGCGGACAAGAATGTCCGCGCTCCGATAACATGAGTTGCGCCCGTGGGCGTGGTTCAGGGACTGCATCAAGCACTTGAATCCATCGTGCGGGCGCGCAAGGCAGGGGCGCTTCGCCGAAAAGCGTCCCCGGCCAGGAGCGCACGCAAGGAGGCCGATCACTCCTGCACGTTGAAGTCCATGACGAACACGTCATCGAGCACCGGGCCGACGATGGCGCCGAAGGCCTTGTGCGCGGGATGCACGATGTAACTGTCGCGGTCCGTGTCGCTCTTGAAGCTGAGCACGAAGCAGTGGGTGAAGCCCTTGTCCCGCTTCTCCTTGCTCACGTTGGTGCCCCATTCGAGGCTGACGATCTGCGGGATCTTCTGCTTGAGCCCCTGAAAGGCGGCCTCGATCTTCTTGATCTCATCGGTGCTGGCGGTGCTTTTGAACTTGAAGCAGACGACATGTTGGAGTTTGCCGGCAGCGTTGGCACTGGTGACCATGCCCGCCAGGAGGAGGGCACAAAGGATGGCTAATGTTTTCATGATGGTCGTAGCCTAACGGGTTGGGGGACCGGGGACAAGCCGCACGAAACACAGGTCCTCAAGCTCGGCCGGGGTCAGGGCTTGCGAAGGCTGGGGATGGTCGAATCCGCCGGCTCGCGAGATTCGCGATGGAGCCTGCCGATCAGCCAGGCCAGCACTACGCCGGAGATCAGGCCGGTGAGATGGCTTTCCCAGGAGATGGGTGTCCTGGTGGGGATAATGCCCCGGACCATTCCTCCGTAGGCGAGGATGCAGACGATGGAGAGGGCCAGCGCTCCGAAGGTGCGGCGGAACAAGGCCAGGGAAGCGAGATAGCCGAAGTAGCAGAAGATCAGGCCGCTGGCGCCGATATGGCAGGCGCTGCGCCCGAACAGCCAGGTGAGCCCGCCGCCCAGCAGCACGCCGGCAACTGTAACCGCCGCGAACTCGCCGCGGCTCCGGCCGCAGAGAATGCCGCCCAGCACCAGGAGCGGCAGGGTGTTGGCGGCCAGGTGGCGGAACGAGGCGTGCAGAAAAGGCGCCCAGATAATACCGGGGAGAGAATCGAGGTGGCGCGGCTGAATGCCAAAGCGGTTCAGGCTGCCGTGACAGGCCAGGCTGTCGAACAGCCAGACCATCCAGCACGCAGCCGTCAGGACGATGATGGGGACAAATCGCTTCAGCCATGGCTGCCGGGTTTCGTTGTTCATCACGGTGCAAGGAGGTGGCGCCGCGTTGCTGCGGAGCCGACACCGGGCATCTTACTGTGGCTGGCGGCCAAGGGAATGAAAATCCGAGAACCGAAGTCCGATTTCAGGGCCTGGCACCCATGGGGCGCCACTCTAAAAGCGAGCGCTCGAGGAAAATCGCTCGCAGACCGTCGAGGTTCTGGGGTAGAATGAAGCGCGATGCAAACCGAGCACGGGCATGATGAGAAGAACGCCGCCGCACTGAATTCAGTGGGCGCGGCAGCCCTGCTGACGGGTTTGAAGATCGTGGTGGGGCTGCTGAGCGGCAGCCTGGGCATCCTGGCCGAGGCGGCCCACTCCGGCCTGGATCTCGTCGCGGCCGTGGTCACCCTCGTGGCGGTCCGGGTGGCCGGCAAGCCGCCCGATCAGAGCCATCCTTACGGCCACGGAAAGGTCGAGAACCTTTCTGCGCTGGTCGAAACCCTGCTACTGCTGGCGACCTGCGGCTGGATTATTTACGAGTCCATTCGACGGCTGATTTCCGGGCAGGCCCATGTGGACGCCTCATTCTGGGCGTTCGCGGTCATGGGCATCTCGATCGTGGTGGACATTTCGCGCTCGCGCATGCTGGCCCGGGTGGCGGCCAAGCATCGAAGCCAGGCCCTTGAGGCTGACGCCCTGCATTTCAGCACGGATGTCTGGAGCTCGGCGGTTGTGGTGGTTGGCCTGGTCGGGGTGAAGCTCGCCGATTATTTCCCGGGTCTGGATTTCCTGCACCGGGCGGACGCCGTGGCCGCCCTCGTGGTGGGAGGCATCGTCGTGGTCGTCTCCGGTCGGCTCGGATGGCGCACGATCGAGGCGCTGCTGGACACCTCGCCCGCAGGGGCCGCCGAAACGATCAAGGCCAAGGTGGAGAAGGTCGAGAAGGTGCTCGATTGCCACGCCATCCGGGTCCGGCACTCCGGGCCGCACTACTTTGTGGATCTTCACATCACGCTGGATGGCGAGCAGCCGCTCCACGCGGCGCACGCGCTAACGGAGGAAGTGGAGCGGGTGGTCGGGGAGGTTCTGCCGGGAGCTGACGTCACGGTGCATCCCGAGCCCAACATCGAACGGCCGAAGGCTCCGGCTGCGAGCCCCGGCACAGGTTCCGCCAAGTGAACTGCCTCCGCGCTGCCGCAGCCCGGACCTTTCAGTCCAATCCCACTATTCTTTCCCGGCCGGACGGGGCTGCGCGCGATCCTTGACCTCGATGCAGCACGTTTCCAGCCGGAGATAGTTCAGAACAACGGGGGCAAGGATCATGCCGGGAACACCCATCAGCCTTTCCCCGACAATCAACGCGAGGAGCGTAAGCCAGAGCGGATTGCGGATCCTGTAGCCGATGATCTTGCTGTTCAGGAAGTATTCAAGCTTGTGGATGACCACCAGGAAGATCAGCGCGCACAGCGCCGTTTTCGGTGAGACGGTGAAGCCGATGCCGATGATGATGGTGTTGCTGACCAGGTTGCCGACTACCGGTACCAGGCCGCAGAGAAACGTGACGCCCACCACCACGACCGCGTAAGGCAGATGCACCACGAGGACGAAGAGCGTGGTGAACACGGTGTTGATGGCGGAGATGATGATCTGCGCCCCCATCACGGTGGCAAAGCTGCGGTAAAACACCCGGAATCGCGCGGCGATTTCCTGGCAGCAGAGCGAGTAAAGGTTGTTGTTAACGACCGGCAAATCGCCGCCCAACTCGAGCCGGGGGTTCAGGAAGATGCTGATGGCGATCACGCAGCCTACCGCCAGGAACAGGAACTGCGTGGTGGCCCCGCGCGCGAAGTTGGCGAAGCGGCCGAGGTAGTTGACCTCGCTGGTCACCGCGCCAAAGGCGAGATCCTTCAGGCTGTCGTAATCCGTGAAGGAGAGTTCGATCTCGTACTGCCTTGCCCAGGCGATTATCGAAGGGATGGCCTTGTCCGCTATCTCCGGCAGTGCCCGCACGGCCTGGTTGATGAAATAACCCAGCTCATAGGCCACAAACACCAGCAGAAGGAGGAACAGCCCTACGGCCAGCCATTTGCCGCGCTCCTTCACCAGGTGCAGCCGCGTGAGGGCCAGGTAAGAGAACAGCGCCGCCAGCAGCGGCGTGGCCAGGTGCAGCCAGGCCATCACAGCGAGCGCCGCCGCCATGAACAGGTAGGAGACACGGTTTGGCTTGATAGTCGTATGCCTGTTTTGTCCGGCCTCAATCATGCCTGATTGTCATACACCACGCTTTGAAGAAAAGCGAGGCTTTTCGATCCTCAGAAATCCACCAGGAGCTGGTCCGAGAGCAGGTCCACCCAGTCAACCGCTACAGCCTCGGTCAGCTCGTAGGAGCGCGAGAAATCTTCATCGAACAGCTCCCGCTTCACCCGCCCCACAAACCCGGGATCGGAGGTCGCCACGTTCTGCTCCTGGCAGAGGCGCAGGCTCAGATGGTTGAGATTGGCCGACCCCAGGCATGCCCAGTCATCCACCAGCAGGGCCTTGGCGTGTGTCATGCCGGGATAGAAAAAGACGCGCACCCCGTGCTCAAGCAGGTAGTTGGCATTCACCAGGTTGCTGCGGCCACCCGCCTTGAAATCGTTGACGCGCGGCAGGATGATCCGCACATCCACCCCCCGGTTTCTCGCTCGCACCAGGTCGTTGATAACTCCCCGGTCGAAGAGGTAGGGGTTTTCGACGTAAATGTAGCTCTGCGCCTTGCGTATGGATCCCATCACCGCCGTGCTAAAAGGCTTCCAGGCTGTCTTCGTCGGCAGCAGGCGCACCTTGATCCATGAATTTGGGCCCGGGGATGCCTTTGGCTTGCTGTGGCCCCTGGCAAACTCCGCGAGATAGGCAAGGTCGCCCAGCATGCCCGCGTGGGCCCAATCACGGCGAAACTCATCTTCAAGGCTGCAGACCACCGGCCCCCGCAATTCAACCATCACGTCGTGCCACTCATAGCGGTACTCGCGTCCCAGGTTCATGCCCCCGATCCATGCATGGGTGCCGTCCACCATGAAAACCTTGGAATGATCGGAGGAAAACCAGGGATTGAGAAACGGGCGCACCCGAACCCGGGAATTGCTCTCCAGGTAAGAGGATATGGAGCCTGGCGCGGTGAAATCGTCCGGCAGCGGCGTGTCGGGGGGGGCAACCCCGGCGCCGATGCTCCCCGTGCGGTCGAGGATGACTTTGACATCAACCTCCTGTGATCGCTGCTTGAGCTGGTCGGCGACGCCGGTGGCAACGTCGTCGCGGTCGAATATATAAACATCAAAATGGACATGGTTCGTGGCCCCGGCAACGGCCTCCCGCAGCCGGGTGAAGAAACGCTCGCCATCAATCAGCAAGTCAAGGGCTCCGTCCTCCTGACGCGTGCCTGAGTGGCGATCCAGCCACGCCTCCCATTGGGCCAGGTCCATGCCGTCGGATCGGGCGGGGCTGCAGGTCCGGATGCCTGGCCTCGGAATGGTCAACCGCAGGAGCCTGGCAAGGGTTTGACCCGTCAGGTCACCCAGCCTGGCCAGGCTTGATACGGGGTTCTTGAGCAGCGCGATTCCGTGGCTTTCGAACAAGAGCGACCCCAAGCCCCGTGCTGTGGTCGAGAGCACCAGCCCGCGCTCCGTGGTGTCATAGAGAACCGCTGGCGTGAGCCAGACGCACTGGTGCTGCTGGCGGTCGAGCAGGAGCGGCTGAATATAGCGCGGTGAGTTGGGCGCCATGAGCATGAAGAGCGACTCCCCCGGGTGGTTGCGCGCCAGATCCTCCTCCACCAACCGCGCCAGCAGGGACAGCGTTTCCTCGATCGAGAGCCGGCGGTCAACAATCACATTCCCCGGCTGCTCGCCGATGGCAACCGAGCAAGGAACCCCCCGCTGATCGCGATACAGAAGGCGGTCGGCGAGGAAACCCTGGTAATAGGCCCCGTGCAGCGGAGTCGCCGGAGTCAGGGTGGCGGCCAGGCGGGCGGCAAGGTGGCTCCACTCGGATCCGGCGATGACCGTGGCTTTCCGCCAGCCACGATCGCCGCGGGGCATTCGAGGCAGCTTCTGGTTCCACCGGAGGAGCGCGGAGTTGATCCTGTAGCCCTCGGTCGGGACGCGCAGCCGGCTCCAGTGGGCGCCGAACTCGATCACGTTGGTATCGCTGCGGAAGTAGAAGCGGATCTGGTCGCCCTTGACGAAGACCCTCGGGACCGGTGCCGTGGGCGCGGTGATGGCGCGCCATTCGTCGAGGGACGCCTGCCTGGGGGTGGCGCCACGACCGAAACCGGCCGCAGCAAAGAACGTCAGCAACCCGACCAGGGTTGCCGCAAGGTAATGCCGGCCGAGTTGTGCCATGCCTGCAACCTCAAGCATTGCGCATCCGCCTCTCGGGGCATTTCGAGCCAGAG
>JAPLUA010000462.1 GCA_026397855.1 Verrucomicrobiota bacterium
GAAACCGTCGCGTTTCACAAGGGGCAAGCGGTGATTGACGGGAAGGTCCTGAGCGAACCTTACGTCAAGTTCTCCTGCGACTGGGAGGTGCCGCCCGAATCGCTGGGGCCGGATGAGTACTTCTGCGTGGGGGATAACCGCTCGATGAATCCATCGGAGCACTTCAAGTTCCGGGCGCCGCGCAGCCGGATCGTGGGAAAGGTGCTGCTATGACCAGCCGGCGGCCGACGTTATGAGAAGGTGGTGCCTGCGGCTCATTCCGCTGCTGATCCTGGCCGGCCTCGGCTTCTGGGGCTGGCGCGTGTTCTTCCCCGGCCCGGAAGAGGTGATTCGCAAACGCCTCCACAAGCTGGCGCGTGCCGCATCCTTTACAGGCAACGAAGGCAACTTCGTGAAGCTGGCCAACATCCAGTCCCTCGCCGCCTTCTGCACACCCGACGTCGAGATCACGGTTGATGTTCCGGGCTACTCCCGCCAGACCATCAGCGGCCAGGCGGAATTGACCCAGGCGGCCGGGGGCGCGAGGTTTTCGTCCAGCCGGTTCAACGTGGAGTTCTTTGACATCATCGTCCGTGTCGCCCCGGACCAGGGGGCAGCCGTGGCGGACCTTACCGCGAGGGTCAATCTCCTGCGCGAGAAAGACTTTCACGTGCAGGAATTGAAGTTCCAGCTCAAGAAGGTCGAGGGCAAATGGCTCATCTTCCGGGCTGAGACCACGAAGACGCTCTCGCCCTGACCTGTCGGATTCCCCCGTCCGAACCATCCAACATCCAACCGCGGCCCTTGCGGCTACCGGCCTTCAGCCAGCTTGAAATCCACCTGCCTCTTGAACGTGTCCACCTTGGCGATTTGCACCTCGACCTTGTCCCCGAGCTTGAAGACGCGCCGTTTGCGGCGGCCGACAAGCTGACCGCGGGTCACGTCGAACTGGTAGAAGTCGTCGCTCACTCCGGATAGGGGCACCAGCCCGCTCATTCCAAGGCCGGTCACATCCACGAAGAAGCCGAAGTTGCGCACATCGGTCACCAGCGCCGGGTAGCGCGTGGGGTGCGCGGATTTAAGCTGCGCGTTGAGGAAGGCGAACATCTTCACGTCGCGGCTGTCCCGCTCGGCGTCATCGGAGTTGCGTTCCGTTTCAGAGAGATGCTCGGCAACCGGTTCGACAGGTTGCCGCACGCGACGTGGTGGGTGAGGACATCCTCCCGGTATTCGCGCAGGCGCTTCTCATCCGGCGCTTCGTGGACGCGGTAAATCGCGGGCCGGCCCATGGCCATCAGGCGGGCGGCGACGGCTTCGTTGGCCAGCAGCATGAACTCCTCGATGAGCTGATGCGACGCGTCGTTCTCGACCTTCTCCATCCGCAGCACCCGCCCGCGCTCGTCCAGGCGAATCTTGGTCTCGGGGAAATTCAGGTCGAGCGAGCCGGCCTTGAAGCGCGCACGGCGAATCTTCTGCGCAAGCTGGTGGGCGTCATGGAGCATCTGCTCGATGGCGTCGGCGGGGCGGCGCTGGAGCAGGGCGAAGACCTCGCGGTAATTGTGGCGGCGCTGGGAGCGGATGACGGCGGGGTAAAACTTCGTCTTCAACACGCGGCCGTCGGAGGCCAGGAGAAACTCGACGCACTTGGTGAGCCGCTCGACCTCCGGCTTGAGTGAGCACAGCTCGTTGCTGAGAGCCTCGGGCAGCATGGGCACGACGCGGTCCACGAGGTAGGTCGAGTTACCTCGCCGGGCAGCCTCCTGGTCGAGCGCGCTGCCTGGCTGGACGTAGTGGGACACGTCGGCGATGTGGACCCAGAGCTTCCAATGCTCCGCGCCGTCGCGCTCCAGGCAGATGGCATCGTCGAAGTCCTTGGCGTCGTCCGGGTCAATGGTGACGACCTGCTGGCTGCGGCAATCTGTGCGGCCGCTGCGCTCGGCCGGTTTGACGACGGAGCCGACGGACTGGGCGTCGAGCAGCACACGTTTCGGAAAATGGAGCGCCAGCTTGTATTGGCGGATGACCGAGAGCATGTCCACGCCCTCGGCATTGGGCGGGCCGAGGACTTCAACGATCTCGCCCTCGGGATTGGTGTGGCGCGACTTCCATTCGCGCAGGTCAACGACCACCTTGTCGCCGACGTTCGCGGGCCGGCCCGCATCGCGCGGCGGGGGGACGTAAATATCGTGCGAGATGCGCGGGTCATCCGGGATGACGTAAAGAAACTGCTTTCCGCGCTGCAGGGTGCCGACAAGCTGCGTGCGGGCGCGTTCCAGGACGCGGACGACGCGCCCGGTGGGCTCCGTGGCCTCCGGACGCCGCGGCACGCGCGCCGACACTTCTCGGCGCACCAGCACATGATCGCCGTGCATGGCGGTCGCGGTCCCGTCGAACGAAACCCGGATGGTCGGGAACTTCGGATCGTCCGGCTGCACGAAGCCGACGCCAGCCCGGTTCATGCGGATACGGCCGGGGACCAGGTCGGCGTCAACCGGCAGGGCATAGCGGTTGCCCTGTTTGACCCGCGCGATTTGGCCCCGACGTTCCAACTGCCCGAGCACTTGCTCCAGCTGTTTTTGCTGGCTGGGAGTGAGCCCCAGTTTTGGCCGCAACTCCGCGGCGTTCAGCGGCGTGTAATTCGGTCGCCGCAGGAGGTTCAGGATCTTATTTTCCATATGGTCGCGGCTGGCTCAACCCCACGGCTTGCCAGCCTACTTCAGTGTATTGATGAACTTATCCGCCTGCGCAATCGCCGCGTTCATATCCTCCAGGAGCTTGCCGATTTCCGTTTGGATATTGGTGCTTTCCCCTTTGAGCGAGGCGATGGCCGCCGCGTTCAGATTGTGCTTGAGGAACAGCACCTGGTCATGCAGCCGTGTCAGGACTGGGTCCATGCTTTGCTCGGCGCGCTTGAGAGCGGAGTGGAGCTCCTCATAGCGCTGGCGGGTTTCGCGCAGCTGCTGGCGGCTCTTGTCGCGCAAGTCCGCCGACGAAATCTCCTTGATCTCCTGCTCCCATTCCTTGAATAAATCCGCGGAGACTGTCTCCACATCCTTGACCCGCTTATGCACGGTATTGGCGCGCTCGACGGAGCGCTCGTAGTCACGGTTCAGCGAGCTATAAACCTTCTCCAGGTTGCCGCCCTGGAAGCTGTTCAACTCCTTCAGCCGCGTCAGGGCATCCTTGAACTGCTCGCTGGCTGCTTTTTGATCGTCGCGCGCGGCGACGACATTTTTCTTCAGCAGATCGCGCTTATAGACCCCCATCTTTTCCCACGCCCAATAGGACGCGGTTTGGCAGCCGCAAATCAGCAGCGCACAGAGCAGCAATCCTGAACCTACCCGTGTCTTCATACCGGGTAGTTTACGCGAAGCACCGCCGTGCGCAATCCTCAAGTCAGGCTGCCTGCGCCCAGCTCACGTTATCGAGCGCGGACGTTCTTGCCAGCCTGTTCGTGCGGTCGCGGATGGACAGATGAAACTCCCCGCAGCATGATCCGAGGGCGACGCTGCGGCAGATTCAGGACGCAGCCCGTCGCCTCCAGATGATCTGCACGGACAAAACCCTGGTGAATCTGCTGGCGGACTGACAGGCGACCGCCGCCCTGGAGCGATTCCTCGAAATCGTGGGGGAGGGGGGCAAGCGTCTGCCGATTAACTTACGGTTGCAGTATCCCGCTGTGCCGTGGACAGAAATCGCTGGCACACGCGACCATTTGAGTCACGGCTATGATGATGTGGATTATCAGGTGCTGTGGGACGCGCAAAGGCTCCGGGTGCGTGCTTGACGGAGTTTGCGCCCGTGGTAGCTTGGGTTTCGTGAGCGATCCGAAGAGACCAGTTTGCGGCTATACCCTTTTTGCCATGAGCCCCGGGTGGGTGATGGCGTCCGGAATGTGAAAAACCTGAAGCTTGCCATCGGCGCGGACCACGGGGGGCTGGAGCTAAAGAACCAGCTTCTGGGCTTCCTGCGGGAGAAGGGGTGTTCGGTCCAGGACTGCGGCACCCACAGCAAGGATGCGGTGGATTACCCGCGCATCGCCTACACGGTGGCTCGGCTCGTGGCCGGCGGGGAATGCGACCGGGGGATCATGATTGACGGCGCGGGCATCGGCTCGGCGATGACCGCCAACAAGGTGCGCGGGGTGCGCGCTGCCGCTTGCTATAATGTGGCCCTGGCCCGGAACAGCCGGGAGCACAACGATGCAAATGTCCTTACGCTGGGTGCCGGGCAGACGAATTTCGAGCAGGCCGCGCAGATCGTGGAGGCGTTCCTGGCCGGGGAATGCGTCGAGGAGCGGCATCAGAAACGGGTGCAACTGATCAACGCCGTCCAGGACGGGCCGATCGAGGTCGGCGCGCACCAGGCCACGCTGCTGACCGGCATCGGGGATCCTCGCACCGCCCAACCGCCCGCCAACCTGGAGAACATTGCCAAGCCGGACCTCGAGAAGATCGCCCACCGGGTGCAGGAATTGATGGCCGCCCACCGCCCGCCCGCGGCCGGCTCCCCTGCCCCGCCGACGCTCGATATCCCCGAGCTCATTGACCACACCATTCTGCGGCCGGACACCACCCGGGCCGACATCGAGCAGCTCTGCCGCGAGGCCCGGCAGTACAAGTTCTTCTCGGTCTGCGTGAACCCGACCTGGGTCTCGCTGGCGCGGCAGCAGTTGGACGGGTCGGGCGTGAAAGTCTGCTGCGTGGTCGGCTTTCCACTGGGCGCACAGCCGCCGGAGACCAAGGCCATGGAGGCGCGGGCCGCGATCCGGCAGGGCGCGAAGGAGATTGACATGGTAATCAACGTCGGCGCGCTCAAGAGCGGGGACGACGCCCTGGTGCTGCGCGACATCCGCTCGGTGGTGGAAGCGTGCCGCGACGGCAGCGCCAGGTGCAAGGTGATCCTGGAGACCTCGCTGCTCAAGAACGAGGAGAAGGCGCGCGCGTGCGAAATCGCCGTCAAGGCCAGGGCCGACTTCGTCAAGACCTCCACCGGGTTCAGCACCGGCGGGGCGACGGTCGAGGACGTGGCGCTCATGAGCCGGATCGTGCGGGACAAAGGGCTGCGAGTGAAGGCCTCCGGCGGCATCCGTTCGCTGGCGGACCTGCGCCGCATGGTGCAAGCCGGCGCCACGCGCATCGGAACCAGCAGCGGCATCAAGATCCTGCAGGAGGCGGCCGGGCAGGTGGTCGTTTCGGACGGGGCAAAATACTAGGCTCGAAAGGATAGAAACCATGGCAGACTTACGCTCATACATATTTCTCGACAGCCTCCAGCCGCAGGTCGCGTCATTCTTCGCGACCGTGTCGCAGGGGTTCCTGCCCATTGCGGGCCAGGCCTCCCTGTTTGTCGAGATCTCGCCCGGCATGGAGATCAACCGCGTGACCGATGTGGCGCTCAAATGCACGAAGGTGACACCCGGCATGCAGATCATCGAGCGCCTCTACGGCCTGCTGGAGATCCACTCCGAGTCGCAGGCCGATGTCCGGTCCGCGGGCGCCGCCATCCTCGACTCGCTCGGCCTGAAGGAGGATGACCGCTACAAGCCGGTCATCTACAGCAGCAGCGTGATCCGCATGATCAACGACTACCACACCATGCTGATCAACCGCACCCGGCACGGGAACATGATCCTGCCCGGCCACAGCCTGTTCACCATGGAGGTCGCCCCCGCGGCCTATGCCGCGTTCGCGGCCAAC
>JAPLUA010000097.1 GCA_026397855.1 Verrucomicrobiota bacterium
CGCACTCGATGACGTTGCCCACTCCCACGCCTTTGTAATGGTCCATTTTCCATCCGCCTTCCTGGGACGCCTTGTCCACGGGCAGGCCGCGCACCTCGAAGATCAGCGGAGCCTTATAGCCGTGATAGACGATGAGGGTGTTCGGCGTCTCGGCGGAGTCCTTGTAGCCCAGTCGTCCGCCGATGGCCAGAGAGAATGGAGCGATGGCCTGCTCTCCCAGGAACCAGCGGCCAATATCCACCTGGTGCGGGCCCTGGTTGCCGTAATCGCCGTTGCCGTAGTTCCAGAACCAGTGCCAATCGTAGTGTACCGTGCCGAAATTGCCTTTGCGGCGGGGCGGCTCGTTCTTGGCCGGGCCGCACCAGATATCATAATTGATGTAATCGGGCACCGGCTGGGGGCCGTCCACCATGCCAATGCTCTTACGGCCTTTGTAGCAGAATCCGCGCGCGAGGCGAATCTTGCCGATGTGACCGTCCCGGACGTATTTCACGGCCTCCTGCAAGCCAACGGAGGACCGGCATTGGGTGCCGCATTGGACGATCCGCTTGTATTTGCGGGCAGCCTCAACCATCTGGCGGCCCTCGAACAGGTTGTGGCAGGCCGGCTTCTCCACGTAAACATCCTTGCCCGCCTGGCACGCCCAAACGGTCGCCAGCGCGTGCCAGTGATTGGGCACGGCGATGGAGACCGCGTCCACGTCCTTGTTCTCCAGGAGCTTGCGGATATCCGTGTAGGTCTGGATGCCGTTGCCCAGCTCTTTGGCCTTGGCTTCCAGGACCTGCTGGTCCACATCGCAGAGGGCTACCAGGCGCACACCTTTCATCTTGCTCAGCGTGTGGATGTGGCCGGCGCCCTGGCTGCGGAAGCCAATCTGCGCGACGCGGATGTCGCTGTTGGCCCCGGCGGCGCGGCTCCAGGTGCGAGCGTCAAAACTGAATGCGGCAGCGCCAAGAGCGCTGGCCTTGAGGAAGTTGCGGCGAGTCAGGTTCATTGTCGTTTATTAAATCGTTTGATCTACTATGATGGAAAACAGGATTCCAGCTCAACTTATTTCTTCTCGGGAGTTTGGCGCTTCAGCCTGTGCAGCAGGCTCCGACATCCTAGGAGGCCCACTCCAAGCCTCCCAAGCCAGCCCAAATGAGAAATGGCGGCTGGTTTGACGGCTAACTTGACAGGGCACCTTCTGCCGGGGCCTTTTGGGAGAAGACTAGGCGGTCGTTCTCCGAGGTCACCAGCAGCGGCTCGCCCTCGTGGAAAATGCCTTTCAGGATTTCCTCCGCCAGGGGGTCTTCGAGGTAGCGCTCGACGGCGCGGCGCATCGGCCGGGCACCGTAGATCGGATCGTAGCCCTTGGCGACGAGCAGGTCCTTCGCCTTTTCATCGAGCTGAAGATGGATGTTCCGGGCCTTGAGGCGCTGCGTGACCTTGGTGATTTCCAGGCCGAGGATCTGGATCAGGTCGGGCTTGGTCAGGGAGCGGAAGACGACGATGTCGTCGAGCCGGTTGAGGAACTCCGGGCGGAAGGTCTTCTTGGCCTCCTCGAGGATCTTCTCACGCATCTTCTCGTAGCTGTTCTCGTCGGAGATGGGGGAGAAGCCCAGCGTTGATTGCTTCCGGATGGTATCGGAGCCGACGTTGGAGGTCATCAGGATGATGGTGTTCCTGAAGTTCACCACACGGCCGACGTTGTCGGTCAGTTTGCCTTCCTCCAGGATCTGCAGGAGCATGTTCCACACGTCGGGATGAGCCTTTTCGATTTCGTCGAAGAGCACCACGGAGTAAGGCTTGCGGCGGACCTGTTCGGTGAGCTGGCCGCCTTCCTCGTAGCCGACGTAGCCGGGCGGGGAGCCGACGAGCCGGGAGACGTTGAACTTCTCCATGTACTCGCTCATGTCGAGCTGGATGAGGGCCTTGGCGTCGCCGAATAACTGCTCGGCGAGGGTCTTGGCGAGAAGGGTCTTGCCGACGCCTGTCGGGCCCAGCAGGGCGAACGTGCCGATCGGCCGGCGGGGATCCTTGAGGTCGGCGCGGGAGCGGCGCAAGGCTTTGCACAGGGACGAGACGGCCTCGCCCTGGCCGACGACCACCTTGCTCATTTCCGTCTCCACCTGGAGCAGCCGCTGCATTTCGCCCTGCTCCATGCGCTGGAGGGGGATGCCGGTCCATTTGGAAACGATGTGGAGGATGTCCTCCTCGTCCACCTTCACGCGCTTCTCCTCGCGGGAGGCGCGCCAATCCTTCAGGATGGATTCCAGCCGTTCCTTGGCCTGTTTCTCCTTGTCGCGCATCGCGGCGGCGCCCTCGAAATCCTGGTTCTTGATGGCGCGCTCCTTGTTCGCCTTGATCTCCTCGATCTCGGTCTCGAGCCCCTTGACCTCCGGCGGCCGCGTCATGGTACCGATGCGCGCGCGCGATCCGGCCTCGTCCATCACGTCAATCGCCTTGTCGGGCAGATAGCGGTCGGTGATGTAGCGGTCCGAGAGCTTCACCGAGGATTCGATGGCCTTGTCGGTGAACTCCGCTTTATGGTGGTCCTCGTATTTGGGGCGAAGCCCCTTGAGGATCAGGATCGCCTCGTCAATGGAGGGCGCCTCGACCTTGACGGCCTGGAAACGCCGTTCCAAGGCGGCGTCCTTCTCGATGTATTTGCGGTACTCGTTGAGGGTGGTGGCGCCGATGCACTGCAGCTCACCGCGGCTCAGCGCGGGCTTGATGATGTTCGAGGGTCCATCGTGCCCTCGGCCGATCCGGC
Organism: Verrucomicrobiota bacterium; assembly: GCA_026397855.1. GTDB lineage: Bacteria > Verrucomicrobiota > Verrucomicrobiia > Limisphaerales > UBA8199 > JAPLUA01. The sequence continues at coordinate 2,756 of JAPLUA010000097.1, forward strand.
GCCGACGATGGTGTGCAGCTCGTCAATGAACAGGATGATGTTCTTGGAGCGGCGGATTTCGTCCATGACCGCCTTGATGCGCTCTTCGAACTGGCCGCGGTACTTGGTGCCGGCGACCATGAGCGCGAGGTCGAGCGTGATCACGCGGCGGCCGCGCAGCAGCTCGGGCACGTTTCCAGAGGCAACCTCCTGGGCCAGGCCCTCGACGATGGCGGTCTTGCCCACGCCGGCTTCGCCCAGGAGGACCGGGTTATTCTTTGTGCGGCGGCAGAGGATCTGGATCACCCGCTCGATCTCGTTCTTGCGGCCGATCACCGGGTCCATGTCTCCTTTGCGCGCGATCTCGGTCAGGTCGCGGCCGAACGCCTTGAGCGCCGGGGTCTTGACCTCGCCCTTCTTTTCCGGGGCCGCTTTCTCGGGGGCCTCGCCGGCCGCCACTTCATCGCCGGCCGTGAAATTGGGGTCAAGCTCCTTGAGGACCTCCTGGCGGGTCTGCTCGATGTCCACGTCCAGATTCTTCAGGACGCGGGCCGCCACGCCGTCGCCTTCGCGGAGCAGGCCCAGGAGAATGTGCTCGGTGCCGACGTAGGTGTGGTTGAGGGCCTTGGCCTCCTTCTGGGCGAGGGCGAGGACTTTCTTCACGCGGGGCGTGTAGGGAATGTTGCCCATCATTTTCTGGTCCGGCCCCGTGCCGACCTGCTTTTCCACTTCCAGCCGCACGGTCTCCAGGTCGAGGCCGAGCTTCTGCAGGACATTGACGGCAACGCCCTGGCCGAGCTTGATCAGGCCCAGCAGGAGATGCTCGGTGCCGACGAAGTTGTGGTTAAACCGGTCCGCTTCCTTCCGCGCCAGCGCAAGCACCTGTTGGGCGCGCGGCGTAAAATTGTTCATCGCTTCTTGATCACTCATAGTTCAAATTGCAGCTACTTGCCTGGTTTGTCCAATTCCGGCCCCGCTCCCGGGGCTTGCTCGATGGGTCGGCTCACCCGCCTCAACCGCTCCCTCAGCATGTCTGCGCGCAGCAAATCGCGCTCCTCTGCCGGGAGCTTCCCCGAATGCTGCTTCTGCAGGTGCGCCGGCTGTGTGAGAATGAATAGTTCGTCCACCAGGGACCGGTCCTCGGACGGGAAGAGCCCGACGTCCATGCCCAGCCGCATCAGCGACAGCAGATTCATCGTCTCCTTGGAGGAGATGCTGTGGGAGTTGGCGAGGATGCCGTAAGCGCGCCCGATGTGGTTATAGACCGTTTTGGCCTTCTTCTCCAGGAGGGTGCCCCGGGCGTTCTCCTCGTGCTCAATGATCTGCGACAGCACCTTTTCGAGGCGCTCGACGATCGCCCCCTCGGATTCTCCCAGCGTCATCTGGTTGGACACCTGGAAGACATTGCCCAGGGCCTCGGTGCCCTCCCCGTAGAGGCCGCGCACGGCCAGCCCAAGCTTGTTGACCGACTGGATGATCGGGTTGATCTGCTCCGCGAGCACCAGGCCGGGCAGGTGGAGCATCGCGCTGACCCGGATGCCTGTGCCGAGGTTGGTCGGGCAAGCCGTCAGGTAGCCGAGCTCGGGGCTGAAAGCGTAATCGAGCTTGTGCTCTAGCGCCGAGTCCGCCTGGTCAATCGCCGACCACGCCTGCCGGAGCTGCAGGCCGGGGCACAATGTCTGCATCCGCAGATGATCCTCCTCGTTGATCATGAAGCAGAAGGTTTCGTCGCGGTTGAGCACCAGGCCGCTGCCGGCGCTCTTGGCGGCGTGTTCCCGGCTGATCAGGTGCCGCTCGACGAGCATCTGCTTGTCCAGGGCGGAAAGGCTGTCCATGGTCCCCGAGAAGGCCCCCTTCATTTCCGGCAGCGCCTCCACCGCGGGCCGGATCAGCTCCAGAACGCGGACCCGTTCCGCCTTCTTGGCCCAGCCGGGGAAGGAGGCATTCTTGATGTTGCGCGCCAGCCGGACGCGGCTCGACATCACAATCCTGTCGTGGGGCCCCTTGCGCCGGGTGCTTTCGGCGGGCGGTATGAGAAACTCACCGAGTTGCATGGATCAGGCGGTTTGGGCGTTGCTCAGGCCAGCGTTGGCCTCCTTGATCTGGTCCCGCAGGACGGCCGCCGCCTCGAAATCCTCGGCGGCGATGGCCTTGGTCAGACTCTCCTGCAGGCCCCTGAGGCGGTCGGACAACTCCCGGCTCTGCCGCAGAGCTTCCGGGGTCTTGCCGATGTGGCGGGTTCCCTTGTGCATGGTCTTGAGCAATCCCCCGAGAGGCTCTGCAAAGGTCTGGTAGCATTCCGCGCAACCCAGCCGGCCCGCCTTCTTGAAATCGTCCTGGGCAAAGCCGCAGCGCGGGCACTTCAGGTCCATGCCGCCCGCGGCCTGCTCGATTTCCTGCGAGGCGCCCAGCCCCAGCAGCAAATCCGCCAGCGAAAAGCCGGTCGGATCATTCACACCCTTGGTCTTCGCGCACTCCTCGCAAAGATCAACCTTTTGCATTTTCTCGCCGGCTATCTGGGTCAAATGTACCGTGGCTTCCCTCTCTTTGCAGATGCAGCACATCATAAACACGCTATCCGTATATCGGCTCCCCGGACGATTTGGTCAAGGCGTGGTACTGCGCGACCAGCTTGCCTGTCATCGCTCCCGGCTTGCCGTCGCCAATGATCCGCCCGTCAATCTTGACCACGGGCACGATCTCGGCTCCGCTCCCGGTCAGGAAGCACTCATCGGCGTTGAACAACTCGTGGCGGGTCAGGTTTGGCTCGGCGACCTCCACGCCCGATTCCCTGGCCAGATCCATCACGACGCGCCGGGTGATCCCGTAGAGCGCGCCGGCGGAGAGCGGCGGGGTCAGGAGCCGGCCCTCGCTCACGATGAAGATGTTATCGCCGGTGCACTCGGCCACGAAGCCCTGCGAGTTCAGCATCACCGCCTCCTCGCATCCGCCGTTGTTGGCTTCGATTTTGGCCAGGATGTTGTTGAGGTAGATAGAGCTGTATCTTGCCGGCGATGATGATCACGGACGGGTTCTTGCATCGGTTCGGGTTCAGCCCGAGCGTGCCCACGCCGCGCGTGACCACCAGGCGAATGTAGCCGTTGCGCAGCTTGTTCCGCCGACAGGTTTCAACCACCGCTGCCATCAGCTCCGCGTGCCCCATCGGGATGGTCAGCAGGATGGACTTGGCTGAGAAGAAAAGACGGTCAATGTGCTCCTTGAGCCGGAACACCCGGCCGTTGTAGGCCCGAATGCCCTCAAAGATCCCATCCCCGTAAAGCAGGCCGTGGTCGAACACCGAAATCTTCGCGGTGCGCTCGTCGTAATACTTGCCGTCAATATAGATTTTCATTCCAATCAAATCACCCTCAAGCTATGGGCCGGGAGCGGTCAGGGCAACTCAATTCACTGCTGTCGGGCGCTCTGCGGAAGGCGATCACGCCCGCCTTTTGAGCCTTTCCCTGAGCCCGGCGAGCCGTTCCCCGGCGGCAGCCAGGGTTTCCGCTTTCTTGGCAAAGTGGAACCGGATCAGGTGCCTGACCGGCTCGCGGAAGAAGCTCGAGCCCGGGACGGCGGCCACGCCGATTTCCCTCGCCATCCACTCGCAGAACTCCATGTCGTCTGCGGCGCCGAACCCGGTGATATCAACCATCACGTAGTAAGCCCCATCCGGCCGGGTGTAGGTCAGTCCGGCATCGTCCAAATACTTCAGGAACAAGCGCCGCTTTTCGGTGTAAGCCGCCCGCAGTTCGTCGTAGTAGCTGTGGGGCAGCTCCAGCCCGGTTATCGCCGCCTCTTGCAGGGGGGCGGCGGCGCCCACCGTGAGGAAATCATGCACTTTGCGGACTGCGTCAATGATTGTCGCCGGCGCAATCACATAACCCAGGCGCCAGCCGGTGATCGAGTAGGTCTTGGAAAGCGAACTGCATGAGATGGTCCGATCGAACATTCCCGGGAGAGTCGCGAAATAGACGTGCTTGCCGGGAGCGTAAACGATGTGCTCGTAAACTTCGTCCGTGATGACGAAGACATCGTGTTCTGCGGCGAGTTTGGCGATGAAGAGCAGCTCATCCCGGGTGAAGACTTTGCCCGACGGATTGGACGGGTTGCACAGGATGAGGGCTTTCGGCTTCTGCGCGAAGGCTCGCCGCAGTTCGTCGGGGTCAAACCCGAAGCCGGGAGGCCGCAAGGCCACGTAGATCGGTTCCGCCCCCGAGAGGATTGTGTCGGCGACGTAGTTCTCGTAGAAGGGCGAGAAGATGATGACCTTGTCCCCCGGGTTGCAGGCCGTCATCATGGCGGCCATCATGGCTTCGGTGCTCCCGCAGGTGACGACGATGTTCGTCTCGGGATCAATCGGAAGGCCCATGAGGCGCGACTGTTTCCGGGCAAGCGCAGCCCGGAACCCCGGGGCACCCCAGGTCACCGCGTACTGGTGGGGGCCGTTGCGGGCGGCGCGCTCCGCGGCTTTGAGGAGCGCTTCCGGGGGATCGAAATCAGGAAAGCCTTGCGACAGGTTAATGGCGCCGTGGGCGTTTGCCACCCGCGTCATGCGCCGGATGACGGACTCGTTGAAAAGGCTGGTGCGCTGGCTGGTTGTCGGCATTGGGGGGCTTATTTCGGGGGCTTGTTCTCGAGTTGCAGGTTGTCGAGGTATAGAATCGCATGGCGATCGGCGTTGCTTACAAAGCCCAGCCAGTCGAGCTTCTTCCACCCTGGATCGCACGGCAGTGCCTCAAAGGACTGCGGGGGCTTGCCCGGGAGGGTGATGGTTAAATCCCAGGCCCCTTTTGCCCGTGTTCCCAGCCCGGCGCGGGCTTCGACGTGGAACCACTGGCCGGTTGGCACTTCCGCCAGCGGCTTTCCGCCCGTGCTCAGCTTGCCACCGGCGATCCACAGGCTGGGCCCGACCCGATACGGGCTCGAGTCGTCTCGCCATTCATGATGAAAGATTGCTCCCTCCTCCATGCGGATATCAAAGGCGCACCCGGTCACGCCCTCTTTGTGCCCGGGCGAGAAGAAGAAGTGTGGGTCGAAGCGATTCTTCAGCCCGGGAGCATCGGTGATCTTCAGGCTGCGCTTGCCCGAAGCCGCGGTTTCCTCGGTCACGCTAATGGAATCGCCTTTGCTTTCCACGCTCACGTGGGCATCGGCAAGGCCGGAGGCTGGCGCTGGAATCTCGAAGTCCTGCAGGAACTGAAGCGGCGGAGTGGGGGGAGGCTCCGGCGCGAACTGCACCTCGGGGTAAGCGCGCGCGCCGGCCAGCTTCCGCCATCGGGCCGTGCCCTGCACTCCGGCCCGGGTATAATCAAAGGGCTTGAAACCGATTCGCGTTGCGGGCGATCCCCGCTTCAGGCGGAAATCACCCCGGGCGGGGTCAACGAAGAGCGGATCGGCCACGCGGGAGCCGTCATCTTTGCCCAACCGTTGCCACTCCGGGAATGACAGCCCGGAAAAGGTGACCGGCTGGGCGGGGTCGGCACACCAATACAGGTTATGCGAAACCACCACGTTGGTGTCCTTCCAACTGCCGTGGAACAAGGGGCTGCGGTCCCAATAGACGATGTTGTTGCTGAAGAAGAACGAGATGTGCGGCTCGACGCGGCTGCGCTGCAGTTGACAGTCCATGCTTAAGCCCAGGATGTTGTTTCGCACCACGTTTTCTTTGCCGTAGTGCTGATGGTAGGCGCCGGTCTTCACCCGGTACACCAGGTTATCCTCAAGCACAATCCCGGTGCTTCCCTCGTCGTTGTAAAGCCCCCACCCCCCGCGGCCGTAGCGGTCGTAGGAGTAAACGTCATGAATCCGGTTGTGGCTGACCGTGGTCCCTTCGCTGGGGCCGAGGGTATAGACGCCCCCCATGTCGCTCAGCACGCCCCAGCCGATATGGTGAATGTGGTTGAAGTCAATGTGGTTCCGCTTCGCCTCGCTCGGGGCGTAACCCCATCGCCACCCCACCGAAACCCCGGTGTAAAAGAGGTCCCCGATGTCATTGTGCGTCACCCGGTTATCCCCGCTCTCGCCGATCCACACCCCGATGGCCCCCATGAAAATACGGCCGCCGGCCTGGATGATGTTGTTGTCCACGATGCAAGCCCCGGTATGTTCCCCGGGGCTGCCATTGCCCCCGGCAGACCCTTCACCGATCCGGACCCCGCCGGCGCCGAGGTCATGCAGGTGGCAATGAACCAGGCGGCAGTCCGTGCAGGCGTGCCGGAACCATACCCCATAGGTGCCGACATGCCCGACTTCACAATCCTCGATCGCAATGTGGCGCGCGTTATCGGCCATGATCACGGCTGGAATACTAAAGGCCGCCTGGCCATCCGCGTGGCCCCCGGGAGGCAGGGTATATCCCGCGTGCTCGAACTTAAGCCCCCGCAACACGATGTGCTGCACCGGGGCGTTGGTCTCGCCCTTGAAATGAACGAAGTCCCCGGCCACCGGCGCCACAACGCGGGCCTTGCGCATGTCCTCTCCCGGTCGCGGGATGTAGGACAGCGTGCCGTCACGGTCAAGAAACCACTCGCCCGGGGCATCCAGGGCTTCCAGGAAGTTTTCGAGGTGGTAGCGCGTCGGGCCGCCCCACTGCAGGAATGGCCAGGGGGCCCCGCCGCTTGTGACGAGCAGGCCCGCCTGCTTGTCGGCGCCAGCCAGCCGATGCCGCGAAATCTCCCACGAGTGATAGACCACCGCGGTTACGTCGCTCAGCCGGTTGCTGGCAACCTGGAAGACCGGGGCCAGGTCCTGGGGGCGGCCCGCGATCGCCCGGCTGCCGAGGTCCGCTTCCTTGCCGGTAAGGGGGTCAATGCCGAGCCCCACCTTTTTGGTCATGTAATAATAGAACTGGTTGGGGCTTCGCGCGCGGGTCGCCCGTTCGCCGTTCACCCACAATTGCTCGAAATACCATTGCCCGTCCTTCACCCCCGGCACCGATGCGGTCCAGGTTCCGTTTGGCCCTGCTTTCCAGCCGGTAATGGCGCGGCCGCCGGTGAACGATGGTTTGGCGCGTGGTGCCGACTCATAAACGACCGGGCATGACTCAGTGCCGCCGTCCCCGGAAAGAAACTCAACGGGCGCGCCCAGCGTGTAGGAGCCGGTGGCAAACTGGACCCGGACCGGCGTGTCGCGGAGGCCGCGTTCCTTGAGTCTGCGAACCGCATCGCGCGCGCCCGCGAAGGAGGCAAGGGGGCCGTCTGTCTTGGCCCGGTTCGGTCGTGCTGCCGCCCCGGACCACTCATCATTCCCGTCGGGCGCGACGTGCAGGATCAAGGGCGCAGCCGCCTCGGCCGGCACGAGCCACAAACTGCCCGCCATCCATGCGATCAGGAAGGCAAGCCGAGAACCGGAAGTTTTCATCATTATAATGTGCGAATTGGCATCTAAAGTTCCTCATGGCACTGAACATGTCGAGCACGTTTGCCGCTGCCTCGTGCGCATCTTAGATTTTTCGGAGCGCGGACATTCTTGTCCAATGCCGCTAGGATTTGAAACGCCACATCGCGGAGGGATGGCTGAGAATAGCACTCCGTTTCGTCGCTGGGTATGCCCTGAAAGCGTCGCGCCGTTTGATGGTCTTTTCGTTCCCAAGGCGAACCGGATTGCCGATTGCTGAATGCCGATTGGTGGGGACCCCAACATCGAACAGCGCTCCACGCTCAGACCCTCCGAGGTGGAGGCGCAAAGAGCCGTATTTATTTCTGCACGGGCGCTAAGGGCGGGTGATGCCAAAGGTCTGCTCGAATTCCGTGGAGAAGCCGGCCAGGGCGGCCGCCACCCTGGGGGGCTGCTCTACTAGCATGGCGATCATGGGGTCGGTCATTTCCGGCTTGTAGCGGATCAG
>JAPLUA010000379.1 GCA_026397855.1 Verrucomicrobiota bacterium
CTGGACTGCGGGCGTCGGCCAGTTCGTGGAGACGGCGCGGCTGATCGGCCCCGACCAGACCACGGTGCTTCGGAAGGGTGAGGTGAAATTCGCCTTGCAGGATGCCATGCACAACGCGACCACCTTCACCATCCTGCCCCAGGTCGAGTTCAAGACTGCGGGCATCTACTTCGTGGAAGTGCTGGTGGACGACGTCATGAAGGTGCGCTACCCGGTGCCGGTCATCCACACGCCTCCGCCCAATCAGCCGCCGGACCAGCAGCCGCCCAAGCCGCCCGCGGCTTGAATGCGGCGTTCGCCGGCTGCAGCGGGTTCCTGGTGACCCGGCCTGCATACCTGCAGAAAGCCGCGTGATCATTCGCGACAAACGAGGGCGCGATTGCTACGATTCTCCCCGTAAAGGGCGCGCCATAAGGCGCGTTCCCGGCGAATATGGAATCATCCGTCACAAAACCGGCCTTCGCTTGGCAGCCTCTGACTCCAAGGGGCGTCACCGCTTTTGCCCCGGCGTCCCTGGGGCGCCTGCTGGTGGTGCAACTGGTTGTCGCTCTTCTGTCATCGGCTGCAGTTGTCTGGTTCTTGCACGCGGCATGGTTTCCCATCATTGGCGAGGCGGTGATCCAGCTGCCCGCGGCGGGTGAGATTCGTTCCGGAACCCTGGCGTGGACGGGGGTGTCGCCATCATCCCTTGCCGAGGGGCAGTTCCTGGCCCTCACGGTGGATTTGAAGCACGAAGGCCGCGCGCGTTCTCCCGCGCATATCCAGGTGGAGTTCGGCGAGAAGGACTGCGAGGTATTCTCCCTCCTGGGATTCGTCCGGGGGCCATACCCGCCGGAATGGGTGGTGGCGTTCAACCGGGACGGGCTGGTGCCGTGGTGGGGGGCGTGGGAGCCGGCCTTGCTGGGGATAACTGTGGTGCTGGTGGTGTCTGCTTTGATGGTGGTCTGGGCGGCCCTGGCGACGGTCTATACCTTGCCGGTCTGGCTGCTCGGGTTCTTCGCCAATCGCCAGCTGACCTTGCCCGGGAGCTGGCGCCTGTCCGGCGCGGCGCTCATGCCCGGCGCCCTGGTTTTCAGCGCGGCCATCGTCTTGTACGGGGCGGGGGCGTTCGGCCTCATTGAATTGGCGGCAGCGGCAGCGGCGCACGTGCTGGTCGGCTGGATCTATTTGATCTCCAGCCCGCTGAGGCTGCCTGTCCATCCGGCAGTCGCAGCGGCAAAGGCGAATCCCTTTTCTGCACCCGTCGCCGAGCCGGCCAGCAAGCCCGAAGATTCAAAGGAACCGGAGCCCGAGCCGCCACCGCCGGAAGGCTGACCGGAATGGAAGAGAGGGAGAAGAAGCGTGTCGTGCGCAAGCCTGCCGCGCTCAAGCTTGCCGGCGGAAATGATGCGCCACAAGCGCTGCCATCGCGCTTGCATTCCTCCGGAACGGCGGCATCTTAGACTGGACTGAAGCGTTCCGGCAAAGGCCTGATTCGCGAGGAAGTTGCAAATACAAACAAACTATGGCTCTGAATAATGCTCCTGATCTGACACAGCGTCCCCCTCGCAGCCCGCGTGTGCGGCTGGGCGGCTACGTGATTCTCCCCCGCATGCTGGATAAGGGCCGCGCGGCTATCGTCGGCAAACAAGGGGAATACAACTACGACTGTCCGATGGACCAGAAGTTCCTGGGTTTCGCAGGTGTCAGCGCACAGGCGCTCAAGAAACAGCTTGCGGCCGGCAAGGGCGACGGCGAGATCCTGCAGTGGATCGAGAAGAACGCAAAGCACCAGCGCTCGGGCTCCGAGATTGCGGCGTGGTCTGCCCATTGCGAACAGATCGCCCCGGCCGACACGGACTCGCGCGAATTCTTTCAAGGGGCTCATGCGAAGCTGGCCCCCAAGCGCGAGGACATCGCGACCTGGTTTGACCTGCTCGACCTTGACGATTATGTGAGCTTCGGCGGCAACGCCTGACCCGGGGCGGTCCTCGCCAGGGTGCCAGCCCCGCAATTGCCCCCCTTGCTTTCTGGCGGAATAGGGGGAGATTGAGAGAGGTGGAGAGAATGATTGCCAGGGGCCAGGGCGCAGGCGAAGACAAATTCTCCCGCACCGCGATCATGATGAAAATCAATGAAAACAAGGCGCGGCCTGAGGATAAAACCGCCTGGTCGGTGGTGGTGGTTTACGACGACGCCGCCGCCCGGGAGAAGGCGGTGGATTTCTGCGATCAGCTGGTGGAGCGGTTCTGGGCAAGGTTCCAATTCGACGTGAATTGGTGGTCGTTCGGCTTGCTCGCGACGGAGGCAACAGCCGCAGAAGCGGCGGATAGCGCGGCGCGAGCGGACCTGGTGATTCTGTCCTCGCTGCGCCGGGGAGACTTTCCCCGGCCAATCAAAGACTGGATTGAGAGCTGGCTGGCTCGCCGGAGTGAACGGGAAGGAATCCTTGCCGGGTTGGTGCCGGGCTCAGGCTTTGAGGCGAGCGGCTATGAAGCTGAAAAGCACCATTACCTGCGCGACGTCGCCCACCGCGGGGCGATGGATTACCTGACCCAATTGCCGCAGAGTATCTGCCATTCGATCCCGGAATCGCTGGACTTCTACATGCAGCGGGCCGAGGAGCGCAGCAGCGTGCTGGAGGAGATTCTGTGCCGCCAGCCACCGCCGCCGTTGATAAACTGAGCGCGCCGGCGGTCCTCTCGGCGGCCGGAAACACCAGTCGGGTCAATAGCCGCCATTATTGGGCAGCTTCCTCGCTGGCGGCCGATTCTTCCTGCTGCTCGCTGATGACTGGCGCGATGGCTTGCAGCTTGTCGTTTTCGTCCAGGTCGATGAGTTTCACCCCCTGCGCGATGCGGCTCGTTTCGCGGATGTGCTTCACAAACGTGCGCACCATCTGCCCGCCCGTGGTGATGAGCATGAGTTCATCCGTGTCCTGCACGGTGAGAGCGCCGATTAGCCCGCCGGTTTTCTCGGTGACTTTCATCGTCATTCGCCCCTTCCCCCCGCGAGACTGCTTGCGATTCCCGGTTTCGGCCTGGACAAGATACTCATCGAACTCGGTGCGTTTGCCGAAGCCGTTTTCGCCCGCAACCAGGAGCATGGCGTCAGGAACAACCACGGCAAGTGCGACGACCTGATCTCCCTCATCCAGGGTGATTCCCTTCACTCCCGCTGCGGATCGGCCCATCGGGCGCACGTCGGATTCGCTGAAACGGATGCTCATGCCGCTGCGCGTGATCAGGATGACGTCGTCGCCCGGCTCTTTGACTTCGTCATTCTCGACGATGCTGCCGCGCGTGAGTTTCACCTCGATGAGCCTGTCGGTCGGGTCTATGATGATGGCGATGAGGCCGCTGTTCCGGAGATTGGCAAATTCCTGCAGCGGCGTCTTCTTGACTGTGCCCTGCTGCGTGGCAAAGAACAGGCACCCGGGCTGCTGCCAGGTGATGTCTTCCTTGTCCGGGTCGCTCTTTGCCTCGATGCGGATCAGCGCGGCGATGGTTTCGCCCGCCTTCAGCTCCAGCAGGTTGGCGATGCTCCGGCCTTTGGATGTACGTTCCATTTCGGGAATCTCATGCACGCGCTCGGCAAAAACCCGGCCGGTGTTGGTGAAGAACATCAGGAAGTCGTGCGTGCTGGCGGTGAAAAGATGCTCAATGAAATCATGGTCTTCCTCGGTGGCGCCTTCGCGGGTGACCATGCCGATGACCCCTTTGCCGCCGCGGCGCTGCGCACGGTAGGAGTTGATGCTCGTGCGCTTGATCAGGCCGGTGTGCGAGAGGGTGATGATGGCCCCCTCGTTGGCAATCAGGTCTTCGAGGGCAATCTCGCCTTCGTCGGGCACCAGGTCGGTGCGGCGCGGGCTGGCGTATTTCTCTTTGATCGCCAGCAGTTCGGCCTTGATAATGGCCAGGACGCGCGCCTCGCGAGCGAGGATATCGAGCAGATCCTTGATGCGTTCCAACAGCTCGAGGTACTCTTTCCTGACCTTGTCAATCTCCAGGCCGGTCAGCTGGTAGAGCCGCAGCTCGAGGATGGCGTTGGCCTGGGTTTCGCTGAAGGAATAGCGTCCGCTGGTCAGGCGCGCCTCGCTGCGGATCAGGATTCCGATCTTCTCGACCTGGGCCTGGGTGAAGTCGAACGCGAGCAGCTTGATCCTTGCCTCCTCGCGGTTGGCCGAATGGCGGATGATGCGGATGAACTCGTCGAGGTTGGACAGCGCAATCAGGTAGCCCTCCAGCAGCTCGGCGCGCTCCTCGGCCTTCCGCAGCTCGAACTTCGTCCGGCGAATGACCACTTCACGGCGGTGCTCGATGTAGCAGTTGATCAGGTCCTTGAGCCCGAGCGTCTTGGGCCGGCCGTGATCAATCGCCAGCGCGTTCACCGAGAAGCTCGTTTCGAGCGCGGTGTGCTGGTAGAGGTTGTTGATGACAACCTTGGCGATGGCGTCGCGCTTGATCTCGATCACCACCCGGGTGTTCTCGTCCGACTCGTCCCGCACGGCGGTGATATCGGTGATGATCTTCTCGTTCACCAGGTCCGCGATCTTCTCGACGAGCACTGCGCGGTTCACGTTGTAGGGGATCTCCGTGATGATGATCTGCTCACGGCTGCCCTTGAGCTGTTCCATTTCGACTTTGCCCCGCACCTTCACGCTCCCTCGACCGGTGGCGAAATACTGTTTGATCCCCTCCAGGCCGCACACCATGCAGCCGGTCGGGAAGTCCGGCCCTTTGACGAAGTGCATCAGCTCCTTGAGGGAGATGGCCGGATTATCAATCTGGGCGCAGACACCGTCTATCACCTCGCTCAGGTTGTGCGGGGGGATGTTGGTGGCCATGCCGACGGCGATGCCGGTGCCCCCGTTGACCAGCAGGTTCGGGAATGCCGCGGGGAAGACGGTCGGCTCAGTGCGGGTTTCGTCGTAATTGGGCACGAAATCCACCGTGTCCCGCTCCATATCCTCCATGATGACCGCCCCGAGCGGCGCCAGCCGGGCCTCGGTGTACCGCATGGACGCCGGCGGGTCGCCTTCGACGGAGCCGAAGTTGCCCTGGCCGTCCACCAGCCGCTCCCGCATGGCCCAGGGCTGGGCCATGTGCACCAGCGTGGGATAGATCGCCTGGTCACCGTGCGGATGGTAATTGCCCATCGTTTCGCCGACGATCTTCGCGCACTTGATATGCTTGCGGTTGGGCATCACGCCCAGGTCGTTCATCGCGTAGAGGATGCGCCGCTGGGAGGGCTTGAGGCCA
>JAPLUA010000265.1 GCA_026397855.1 Verrucomicrobiota bacterium
CCTCAATGACACCCTGCCCAAGCTGCCGAGATGGTCCTTGCGCGTTTGCTTCCTGGCAATCCTGGCAACCTATTGTGTGAAACCGCTCTCCTATCTTCCGTTCCTGGGCACCTGCCTCTTCACCGCCGGGCTCATTCTCAGGATGCTCAGGAAGGAGATCTCATGGAATCCCCTTCCTGCATTCTTCAGCAATCATCTTCGCACCGTTGGCGTGTTGAGCTACAGTGTTTACCTGATTCATCAACCCCTGATGCATGCCACGAAAGACCTGGCGCAGCAATACCTGCCGGCGGCCGCTACACAGCCGGTGATTCTCATGGCGATTTGTCTGGCGACCTGGCTGCCTCTTCTCGGCCTGTCATGGTACTTCTATCAGTGGGTGGAAATGCCCAGCATCTCCCTTGGCAAATGGTGGATGAGTAAGCGCGCCGCACCCGCTATAAACTCGCTTAGCACCTCGGCAACCGCATGGAACCCTTGAAACCGGGGGAAACGCGGATGCCCGGTCTGAACCCGCCCGGCTTCGGGATGGGTGTCCGCAGCCAGTATTCGCAGGAGTCCGGTTCCGGCCTCGTTCGCACAACCGGACAGGACGAATGGGATCCTCCTCTGCAGCAACCCCAACCTATTTCTCCGGCCCGCCGCCGAACTGCTTCCAGTAAAGCTCCTTGAAGGGGTTCATCTTCGGGCCGACGGCATTCTCATTGACGAGTTGCGGCTGGAGGGAATCCCACCACTTGTCGTAGGCGGCGTCGAGTTCCTTGACGACCTCGGGATGCTCCGCTGCCACATTGTTCTTTTCGCCCGGGTCGGCTTTGACATCAAACAACTGCCACTGCTTCGCGCCCGACTTGGACACGCAGACCATGTGCCATCGGGCATTGCGCGCGCTGCAATCCCGGTACTTCGCCTGCGCGGCCTGGCCACGCCCCCAGCGGCCTATGTGGGTGAAGATCACCCGGTCCGGCCATGTCCCGGCGGGGTTCTTCAGCAGCGGGGCCAGGCTGCGTCCCTCGACCTGCGCCTGAACCTCGGGGCTGAGCCTGACGCCGGCCAGGTCGGCGATGGTGGGGAAGAAGTCAATATTAGCCGACAGCGCAGTGACATCGGCGGGTTGCAAGGTTCCCGGCCAGCGCCAGAAGGAGGCGGCGCGCGTGCCGCCGAGCCAGGGGGAATTCTTCCCGCCGCGCATGCCGGCGTTGAAGACCTGCAGGCCGCCGGTGCCGCCGTTGTCGTTCATAAACACCACCAGGGTGTCCCGCTCGATGCCCCATGCCTTCAGCTTCGCGAGCAGACGGCCCACGTTGTCGTCAATGTTGGCGATCATGCCGAAGAACTTCGCCGTGTTCGTGCTCACCTTGCCCGCATAGATCTGCTCATACTCTTTGGGCACCTGCAACGGAACATGCGGTGCGTTGAGGGCGATATAGGCGTAGAAGGGCCGCTTGCCCTTCACGGCATCCATCCACTTGATGGCCTCCGCGAAGAAGGTGTCCGTGCAATACCCGCGGGTCTTCTCGAACTTCCCGTTATGCAGGATGGCCGGGTCGAAATAGGTGTTGTCCGGCGCATCGCCGCAACTGCCTGGGAAGGTCTGCCCGATCCCGCCGCCGCCGTGGATGAACACCTCGTCGAATCCGCGCCGGTTGGGCTGATACTCCGCCTCATCACCCAGGTGCCATTTGCCGAAGATGCCCGTGGTGTAGCCGGCACTCTGCAGCACCTGGGGCAGCGTGGCGGCCTTGAGCGTGAGCCGCTCCCGCTCGTAAATGGTGTGGGTAACACCGTTGCGGAACTCGTGCCTGCCGGTGATCAATGCGGAGCGGGTCGGCGCGCAGGTGGGGCTGACGTGGAAATCCGTGAAGCGCACCGACTCCTGGTGCAGGCGGTCGAGATTAGGCGTCTTGAGGACGGGATTGCCGAGACACGACATGTCGCCGTAACCCTGGTCATCGGTGAGGATGAAGATAATGTTGGGCCGCGACGGAGCCGCGGCCGCAGTCAGGGCGGCCAGTGGCAGGGTCATGAGCAGTCGGTGCAAGAAACGATACATCATGGCGTTAAGACGGTCAGGCCCGGCCTGAGGTTTCACAAGACAAATCGCTGTGCAAGGGTCGCGGGTGGCCCTAACATCCATCTTTTGGCCGCAATACACAGCAAACCTATGATCGCAGACAGCAACGGGTGCAAACAGTGGTGCGCAAAGCTGATCACTTGCGAAAGAGATGTGCCCGGCGCCACACCGCCCAGCACGGCGCCGGGGAGCATCTGGAACCGGCTTCGCCTGTCCCTCGGCTTGGGGGCCCTCGTCGTCTGTTGCCTCCTGGGCAACCCTGCGTCCGCAGCCCCGGCAGCCGATCCAGCCAAGCGCCCCAACATCGTCTTCATCCTCACCGACGACATGGGCTATGGCGACCCGGCCTGCTATGGCGGCAGGTTTGCTCCCACTCCGAATATTGATCGGCTGGCGCGGGAGGGCGTCCGGCTCACACAGTTCTACGTCGCTGCGCCCATCTGCTCGCCGTCGCGCACCGGGCTGCTCACGGGGATGTATCCCGCCCGCTGGAGCATCACCAGCTATCTCCAGGCGCGCAAGGGCAACCGCGACTGCGAGCAGGCCGACTTCCTCGATCCCAAAGCCCCGTCGCTGGCCCGGGCGCTGCAAGCTGCGGGCTATGCCACCGGCCATTTCGGCAAGTGGCACATGGGCGGCGGGCGGGATGTGACCAATGCGCCGCCTTTCCGGGCCTACGGCTTCGACGAGCACGCCGGCACCTACGAAAGCCCGGAGCCCCATCCGGACATCACGGCAACCAACTGGATCTGGTCGCCGCAGGACAAAGTCAAGCGCTGGGACCGCACCGCCTTCTTCGTGGACAAGGCGCTCGATTTCCTCAAGCGGCATCCCGACCAGCCTTGCTACGTCAACATCTGGCCGGACGACACTCATCAGCCCTGGGTGCCCAGCGGCGAACGCCTCAGCGAATACCCGAACGGCCCGGGGGAGCAGCGCAAGTTCAGCGCTGTGCTGGACGAATACGACCGCCAGGTTGGCCGGTTCCTGGCCGGGTTGAAGGAGTTGGGCCTGGATGAAAAGACGCTCGTGATCTTCACGAGCGACAACGGCCCCCTGCCCACGTTCCGCGGGCGTCGCGCGGGAGGTTTGCGCGGCAGCAAGTTGAGCCTTTACGAAGGGGGCATTCGCATGCCGTTCATCGCGCGCTGGACCGGGCACACCCCGGCCGGACGCACAGACGATCAAACCGTGCTGCACGCAGTGGACCTTTTTCCGAGCCTGTGCGCGGTGGCGGGCGCTTCCCTGCCGGAAGGGGCCGCCCTTGACGGACAGGACTACAGCGCAGCGCTGCTGGGCCGGCCCGCCGGACCGCGAGCAGGGCCGCTCTTCTGGGAATACGGCCGTAACGAACAGGCCTTCAGCTACCCGAAGGGGACCGACCGCAGCCCGAACCTGGCTGTCCGCGAGGGCAAATGGAAGCTGCTGCTCAACGCCGATGGAAGCCGGCGCGAGCTTTACGACCTCCCTGCCGATCCGAAGGAGACGGCGAACCTGGCAGGCCGGGAGCGGACCACAGCAGATCGCCTCGCCGCCCAGGCGCTGGCCTGGCGCAAAGCGCTTCCCGGCCCGGCGCCCGCCACGAATGCGGCCGTCGCCCCACGCCCGGATATCCTCCTCATCATGTCCGATGACATGGGGTTCTCGGATCTCGGCTGCTACGGCAGCGAGATTCACACTCCCAACCTGGATGCGCTGGCCGGGAACGGGGTGCGGTTCGGGCAGTTTTACAACACCGCTCGCTGCTGCCCCACGCGGGCCAGCCTGCTGACCGGGCTATACCCTCACCAGGCGGGCATGGGACACATGACCGGCCGCGGCAGCGGACAGGACGACGGCTATGCCGCCAACCTGAACCGGCGGTGCGTCACCATTCCTGAAGTGCTGCGCCCGGCCGGCTATAGCACTTACATGTGCGGGAAATGGCATGTGGCAAACGCGATTGCCCCCAACGGCCCGAAACATACGTGGCCTCTCCAGCGCGGTTTCGACCGCTTCTACGGCACCATCACCGGCGGCGGCAGCTTTTACGATCCCACCACCCTCTGTCGCGGCAATACTTACATCACCCCCGAGAACGATCCGGAATACCATCCGACCCATTTCTATTACACCGACGCCATCAGCGACAACGCGGTGAGCTTCATTCGCGACCACGCCAGACAACATGCCGAACAGCCGCTGTTTCTCTACGTCGCATACACCGCCGCGCACTGGCCCATGCACGCGCCGGCCGGGGAGATTGCCAAATACCACGGCAAGTACGATGGCGGCTACGGCCCGGTGCGGGCTGCCCGGTTCGCCCGGCTCAAGGAGCTGGGACTGATCAACCCGGCGTGGGAAATGTCGCCGCAGGCTGAGAACTGGGAAGCAGTGACCAATAGGGCCTGGGAAGCCCGCTGCATGGAGGTCTATGCGGCGATGGTGGACAGAATGGACCAGGGTATCGGGCGCATTGTCGAGGAGCTCAAGCGCCAAAACCGGCTCGACAACACCCTCATCTTCTTCCTCCAGGACAACGGTGCCTGTGCCGAACCCATGGGCCGGGCGTCAAATGCTGACGCGGTCAAAGCCATGGTTTGCAAGCCGATGGCACCCGACGAGCTGCAAAAGTGCATCTGGCCTCCGATGCAGACGCGAGACGGGCGGCCCGTTCGCACCGGACCCGATGTCATGCCCGGGCCCGAGGACACTTACATTGCCTACGGCCGCGGCTGGGCCAATGCCTCAAACACGCCGTTCCGCGAATACAAGCACTGGGTGCATGAAGGCGGCATCGCCACGCCGCTCATTGTCCACTGGCCCAAAGGCATCCCCGTGGCGATGCGCAACCAGGTTGTGAGCCAGCCGGGCCACCTGGTTGATCTGATGGCCACTTGCGTGGACCTGGCAGGGGCGGTTTACCCGACGGAGAATGGCGGAGAGAAGATCCAGCCCATGGAGGGCGTCAGCCTGCGTCCGGCCTTCGCAGGGAACCCCATCGAGCGCTCACAACCGATCTGCTGGGAGCATGAGAGCAACCGCGCCATCCGCGAGGGCCAATGGAAGCTGGTCGCCAAGGAGAATCAGTCTTGGGAGCTCTACGACATGGCCGCCGACCGCACGGAGACGAAGAACCTGGCCGATCAGTTCCCCGGCCGGGTTAAGGAGATGGCGGCCCGCTGGGAAGCCTGGGCCGCAAGGGCCAGCGTGCTGCCGCTCGGCTCGTGGCGCAGCCAGCCGGCGGGGAGCAAGAGGGCGAAACAGGGTAAATGAGTTGCATCAGTTACATGAGTGCATCAGTTACAAGTCGTTCGCCGCGCGCCAACCCATGCAACCCATGTAACTGATGCAACTCCCCCATCATCACGCCAGCCGGCAGCCCGCGCAGCCGGCGCCCTTGAGCATGATCGCACCGGTGGGGCAGACCTCGGCGGCGCGCTTCGCGGATTTCCTCAGCGCCTCTGCCATCGGCCGGTCAAAAGGACCGGCCACGGTCACCTGGAATCCGCGGCCGATGAAGGCCAGTCCCGTTTCTTCTCCGGCCTGAACGGCGACCTGCACGCAGGCGCCGCACATGATGCATTTCCCCGGCTCGAAGATGATGTCCGGGTGAGAGTCGTCCCGCGCAAAGTGACGCCGCTCGCCGACAAATCGCCCCGGGTCCACGCCGTATTCGGTTGCAAACTGGCGCAAGCGGCAGGGAATCGACTTGCCGCAACCGCAGCCCAGGCAGCGCCTGGACTCGCGCGTGGCTGCCTGCAGCGAGAGGCCAAGCTCCACTTCCTCGAACGTGGTGCGTCGCTTGTCTATCTCCAGTTGCGGCATCGGGGCGCGCGGGGCCTGCTCGATGTCCCGCAGGAAGACGGCCAGTTCGTCCTCGCTCAGCTTGCCCATCAGCACATTGACCGACTGGGGAGTGCCGATCACCTTCTTGCCCCTCAGGTATTGGTCGAGGCTGGCCCCAGCGAGCTTGCCTGCAGCCACGGCACGCACGGCAAGATCCGGGCCGGTAACAGCATCGCCACCGGCAAACACCCCGGGCAGGTTGGTCGCCAACGTTTTAGGATCAACGCTTATGCCCCACTTCGAGAGAGCGAGTTGGGAAGCTTCCAGGCTGTTGACGTCCACGCTCTGCCCGATCGCGGAGATCACCGACGCAGCTTCTGCGGCGAACTCCGAGCCGGGAACCGGCATGGGACGTGCGCGACCACTGGCATCCGGAGATCCCAGCTCCATGCGCTGACAGATGAGGCTCAAGCGGTCACCCTTCCGTTCCAGCCGGATGGGCGCGACAAGGTATTCGATCCTGACCCCCTCGGCTTCCGCCGCCTCCACCTCCTCCATGAGGCAGGGCATCTCCCGGCGGGTGCGGCGGTAGAACACCCGCACCGACTTCGCGCCCAATCGCACGGCGCAACGGCTGGCGTCCATGGCCGTGTTGCCGCCTCCGACGATAATCACATCACCTCCCAGGACAGGCGGCGGGCCGTCTGCAAGCTGGCCAAGGAAATCCAGGGCTGGTGTGGCTAATTCCTCCCCGGGGCAACCCAGGCCCTTGGAGCCTTGGGCGCCAATGGCCAGGAATACCCCGTCGAACTCGCGCCGCAGCTCATCAAGGGCGAAATCCCGTCCCAGCCGCTTGCCCAGGCGGAACTCAGCCCCCAGTTGCCGGATCATGTTGATTTCCGCATCGAGAACCGCGTGCGGCAGCCGAAACGACGGAATGCCGTAGCGCAGCATCCCGCCCGGTTGCGGGTGCGCATCAAAAAGCACCGCGGCATGACCCCGCCGGAGCAGATGATGCGCCGCCGCCAACCCCGCCGGGCCGGACCCGACAATGGCGACGCGCTTGCAAGGCGGGGCAGGCGTCCCGCCTGCCCCTTCAGATTTGATCACACTATTGGGCTGGGGAACCGGCGGCATGCTCCGCCCGGTGTCGGCCGCGAACCGATGCAGGTTGCGGATCGAAAGAGACTCCTCCACCTCGCATTGCCGGCAGCGCTCCTCGCACAACCGCGGACAGACCCGTCCCAATGATGCGGGCAGCGTGAGGTCGTCGGTCACGATTTCCGCCGACTTACGGTGGTCGCCGGCAGAAATCCTCGCAATGAAGTTGGGTATATCCAACCCGGCCGGGCAGCCGGTGCGGCAAGGACCGACACAGTCTCCCGCGTGATCCGACAGCAGCAGCTCCAACGAAGTCTTGCGGGCGTCCCGAACCTCGTCGGAGCCGGTAACCACCTTCATGCCTTCCGCCGCCGGCGTGGCGCAGGAAGGCCAAAGGTTGGGTCGCCCCTCGAGCTTGACTGCGCACAGAAAACACGAAGCCGAGTGCTCAAACCCCTCGACGTAGCAGAGCGTCGGGATGGCGATGCCAAGGGCGCGCGCCGCGGCGAGGATTGTCGTGCCGGGCGCGACGGAAGTCGGGCGGTTGTCTATGGTGAGGTTGATAGCGGTCATTGCGGCGCTAGATCCGAAGGCCGAAATCCGAAGAAGAGCAGCGGGGTCATTTTCTCCATATTGCACCGAAGAGGAGGTTCAGTTCTTTGGCTTCGCGCCAGAGCACTCGCGCCTCAACAGCAAGATTCTCTTCTGCGGCTGCCACCATGCGGAGGAAGAACATGCTCTCTTTTGACTCCTTTCGACAGGTGCCGATCTTCAATTTGAATTCCTTACCTGAAACAGCATCATCAGCTTCACAATAATTGGCCCCGACGCTTGTAGCTGCACCCACGAGTTGATCGATGAGCCTGTTATTAACAGGATTGCGTGGAATACTCCTGGCGAACCGGATAATGGTCTCCCCAAACCGCGCTGTACGTTCCATCAAGTCCTCCGGGGCAGGTGGATTTGTCGGTTCTTCCCTTAACTCCAACGGTGCAGCCGTAGTTTCATCTCCCCACAGCCAGAAATCCGACCGTGCATCCAGAAGTCCCTTTGTGGTGCCGAACTCGGATTTCGGATTTCGGCCTTCTTTCGGCCTTCGGATTTCGGCCTTCGGGTTTCTGCCTGCCGGGTACTTCATAAAGCCTCCTTCAAACGACTTCCACCGCCCCCTGCGGGCACACCTGCCTGCACGAATCGCACCGCGTGCACTTCTCCAGGTCAATCACATGCCGGGCATAAGGCGTCATGGGAATGGCATCCACGGGGCAGTGCTGTGCGCAGATCGTACAGCCGGTGCAGTTGTCGCGGACGCGGTATTTGATGAGCGCGGTGCATTTGCCTGCCGGGCAATGGCCTTGCAGGTGCGCCTCGTACTCGTCGCGGAAATAGCGCAGAGTGGTCAGCACCGGGTTCGGGGCGGTCTTGCCGAGGCCGCAGAGGCTGCCCTCGGCCACCTGGGGCGCCAGCCGCTCCAGTTCCTCAAGGTGCTTGCGGCCGGCTTTGCCGGCGCAAAGGCGGTTGAGCAGTTCGAGCATCCGCTTGGTGCCAATGCGGCAGAACGTGCATTTGCCGCAGGACTGGTTCTGCGTGAACTGGAGGAAATAGCGCGCGATGTCCACCATGCAGGAGGTGTCGTCGAGCACCACCATGCCGCCGGAGCCTATGATGGCGCCAATGGCGCGCAAGGACTCGAAATCCACCGGCGTGTCAGCCAGGCGTGCGGGCACGCAACCGCCCGAGGGCCCGCCGATCTGGACGGCCTTGAAGCGGCGTCCCGGGGCGACGCCGCCGCCAATCTCTTCCACGATCTGCCGGAGCGTGGTCCCCATCGGGATCTCGATCAGCCCGGCGCGGCGCACTTTGCCCGCCAGGGCAAATACTTTGGTGCCTTTGCTGGTGGCGGTGCCAAGGCTGGCAAAGGCTTCTCCGCCACGGCGGATAATCCAGGGCACGAGCGCCAGCGTCTCGACGTTGTTGATGAGCGTCGGCTTGCCCCACAAGCCGGCCTGAGCAGGGAAAGGCGGCCGCAACCGGGGCATGCCGCGTCGGCCTTCCACCGAAGCGATGAGTGCCGTCTCCTCGCCGCAGACGAAGGCGCCGGCACCTTCCTTGATCGTGATGCGCAGCGGGTAATTGCTGCCCATCAGCCGTTCGCCCAGCCATCCGCGCCGCTCGCATTCCGCCAGCGCCACCCGCACCCGCCACAGCGCCTGGGGATACTCATGGCGAATGTAGAAGATGGCTTCGTGCGCCCCCACGGCTACCGCCGCGATGGCCAGGCCCTCAATCACCCGGTAAGGGAAGGATTCCAGGATCATGCGGTCCATGAATGCCCCGGGGTCGCCTTCATCCCCGTTGCAGATCACATACCTGACAGGCTCGGCCTGCTGGCGGACGAATCGCCACTTCTGGCCCGTGGGGAACCCGGCGCCGCCGCGCCCGCGCAGGCCGGAGGTTTCGATAGTCTTGATGATGTCCTCGGGCGGCAGGGCAGTTCCATTCGCGTCCCCTGCCCCCAGGCACCTTCGCAACGCCACGAAGCCCTCGTGGGCGAGATACTCGTCCAGGTCCAGCGGGTCGAGCCGCCCGTAATGCTCCATGGCGATATGCACCTGGCGGTTGAAGAAAGCCTGCTCGTCGGTCAACTCACGCCTGGGCACGGCCGACGCCGCGGCGGGCGCGCCCTCGTCCAGCAGCAGGGTGTCCATGCCCTGCTTCCAAAGCTGAGAAACGCGGTGCATCAACCCGCGCGGCTGGCAGTGCGCGCGCACCAGCGTGTCCGCATCCGAGATCGCCAGCCCGGCCAGGGTAAGACTGGATCGGCCAGGCGCCGCGATTTCGATCATCGGGGTGCGGTAACAGGCCCCGACGCACCCGACCCGTTTCACCGTGGCATTCGCCCCGGTCTGCGCAACGCTCTTCTGCAAGGCGTGGAACATGCGGTCCGTTCCTTTTGCGAGGCAGCAGGAGTCGAGGCAGACCTTAATCTCGGCGGCCCCCGGGCCAGCAGGGCGAGGGCTGCGGCTCGCGGGTCCATAGATCAGGCTATGCTCCTCATCGGAGCGGGGCGGCCGCGCCAGGTAATCCCGGATGGCGGCGGGCACTTTCTCCGGGGCCGCGTAGCCGATGGTCTCGTCGGCGATGCGCACCACCGGGGCCAGGGTGCAGCAACCGAGGCACGCCACCCGCTCGATCGTAAACTGGCGGCCGGCATCGGTGTCGGAGCCTTCGGGAATCCGCAGGTGGCGGCGCAAGGCGTCCTCAACCCGCTCAGCCCCCGCCACGTGGCAGGCCGTGCCGTGGCAGACCTGCACGATGTGCTTGCCCACCGGTTCGTGCCGGAACATGTCGTAGAAGGTCGAAACCCCGCTGAGCGCCGCCGGGGTGATTTGCGTGGTGGCGCAAACCCGCCGCAAGGCTTCCTCCGGCAGGTAGCCGTAGTGGTCCTGCAACGCCTGCAGCAAGGGGATGACGCTGTCGGGCGTGCGACCGATGCGCTCGACGATTTCATCAACGTATTTCACAGTTTCCTTGGCGCTGCAACCGGACCCAGGCACCAGACGTTCGTCACTCCGCGCAGGAATATCCTGTCCTGTGCAAACGCCGGGCTTGCGTGGAACCCGTCGCCCATTTCGGCGCGGAACAGCTCCTTGAATTGCCGCGCGGCTTCGACCACCACCGCGGTGCCTTTCTGACCGAGCAGGTAGATCCGGTTTCCGGACAGGGCCGGCGAGGCGTGGCACTCCATTTCGAAGTCGTGTTCCCAGAGCTTCTTGCCATCCTTGGCGTCGTAGCAGGTCAACATGCCGGCCGTGGTGAGCGCGAATACGAGGTCGCCGTTGCTCGCAGGGCTGGTCACGTCCGGGACGTTGTCCTCGTTGGTCCACGCCAGGTGGGTCTTGGTCACATCGCCCGATCCGTCGGGCCGAATCGCCAGCAGCTTCTCCGATGGGCTGGCTACAAAGACCAGCCCGCCGGCGAAGGCCGGGGATGGCGTGATCTCCCCGTTGAGCCCCTCCACCCGCCAAAGCTCCGCGCCATCTTTCGCGGCATAGGCGATCACCCATTGTGCCGCCAGCACAACGATCTGCCCTTTTCCCGCCGCCTCAATGACGATCGGCGAGGCCCATGAGCCCCCCACCTTGCGGGGACGTTCCCAAACGACCCGGCCGGTGCGGCCATCCAGCGCATAGAGCTTTGACTTGCCTTCGTCGGGCTCGCCCTGGTCGAGTTGCACGATCAACCGGTCCTGCCAGGTGGCCAGGGATGTTGCGTGACCGTAGGCATTCTTCAGTGCGCCAAAGCTCCTGGCCCAGACCGGCTTCCCCTCCAGCGTAAAGGCCGCGCAGTCGCCATTGGCAAAGATCACATAAACCCGCCTGCCATCCGTGGCCATGGTCGAGGCGGCATAGCCCGTCGAGTCGGGAACCTCCGTTGCCTGGGCCGTGCCCGGGACATTGGTCACGGCCTGCCGCCAGAGGGTTTGCCCGGTCTGGGCGCCCAGGCAGACAACCTCGCGCAGCGCGGCATTGCCGCCGGAGAAGAAGACGCGGTCGCCCCAAACAATGGGCGAGCTGAAGCCGATGGCGGGTGTCGGCACCTTCCAGGCGATGCCTTCGCCGGTTTTCGGGTTCCATGCCCCGAGAGCGTTGGTGAACGCCCAAACACCGCTGCCATCCGCTCCGCGGAAGCACGGCCAGTTACGCCTGAACTCCTCAGGCGAGGCGGCATCCGCGGAGGCGGGTGAAGTGTCTGTGCCCAACAGCTTCGCCAGCTCTGCCGGGCCCCTGGGCAAGGGCGTGGTTCGCCCAAAGCTCATCACGAGGAGAAAAGCGCCGATGGCGGCCCCAACGGCGGCTACCGACCAGCGGGCGGCGGCGGCCGCGCGGGCGGCCTTGCCCAGGTCTTCCGACTTAAGCCCCGGCAGTGGCAGGCTCTTCTGGTAACGCGAGGCCTGGGCGGTTGCCATGACGAAAACGGCCAAACCACCCAGCAGCAGGCAAACGCCCGAGGCAGTGCGTGAGAGCTGGCTGAAGTAACGCTGGCGGAGCTGCAAATCGAGCGCGCGTATGCGCTGCTTCATCGGCTCGTCCGCCGGGCTGAGCCGCAGCTTCTCTTTGTATTCCTTCAGCAGCGGCGACTTCAGGGGATCTTCCGCCCGGGCCCCGAAGTGACTCACGATCATCGCCACGCCCACCAACAGCGAGAAGATGCCGGCCACCCAGGCCGTGAGCCGCCAGGCACGCGCCGCCTGGGGGGCCGGCGAACGAGGTGCAGTCGCGGGCTGGGTTGGTGTGGCCTGGGGCATTATTTCGGGACCCTCGGTTGCAGGCTCGAGGCGGGCATCAAGCCCCGGCGCACCAGCTCGTTCGGGCAATACTCAAAGCAGCGCGCGCAGGCAAAGCAGTCTCCGCGGTCCGGTTCGTAGTCGGTCCGACGGCGGCGCAGCGAGCGGCTCACCAGCTTCGCCCCGATCACCAGCCCCACCCATGCGCCAAAGATCGTCCCTGCGGTGGCAAACCGGGCGCGGATGCGGCCCGCCTCGGCCAGGATTTCCTGCGGGGCCTGACGAGCCCGCTCCAGCGCCAGCTCATCCGGGCTCAGCGCTCCAAACTTGGGCGGAGTGCCTTGCGCGCGGATAAACTGCTCCGCCAAACTCACGGCTGCATGGAGGCGGGAAGCGGGAGCGCTGAATCGCCAGCCCAGCCAGCCGCCACCGGCCATGAGCGCCGGGACCAGCAACAGCAGCAGCGCCAGCCGCCGCCGGTCCCCGGCGAGGATCGGCCCCGTGCTGTGACCGGATTCGGGCTCGCGCATCGCGCCAAAGGGGCATGACGCCTCGCAGAGCCGGCATTGGGTGCAATAATCAGGGGTCACGCGCACGCGCCACTTGGCGACCGTCGCTCCCAGCTTCAGCAACGCCCCGTAGGGGCAGAGGAAGCGGCAGTAGGGCCTGCCGACGAAGATCCCCAGCAACAGCAGCGCGACCCCGGACAGCACCATCAACGTTCGCCCGTTCATACGGAAGATGGGCACGAAGGGATCATACTGGCAGATGATGAATGCGCTCCCGGTCGCGGCGAACATCACACCCGCGCCGAGGTAGATATAGGGCAGCACGCTCAATCCCTGTTCGAGCCAGGCCGGCACCTTCACCGGCTTCAACAGCACCAGGTCCTGCAATGCGCCGTGCGGACATACGCCGGCGCAGAAAGTCCGGCCGGCGAAGAGCGCGAAAGCCAGCGGCAGCACGAAGAAAGCCAGCACCCCCACAGGCACCGCATAGCCGCGGTCACACAGCGCCAGCGCCACGTTCTGCAGCGAACCGATCGAGCAGACGCACCCTTTGCGCCAGAAACCGAAGTAGAGCACCGAGAAGATCGAAAGCGCCATCAGCCCCTTGCGGGAACGGCGCTTGTACACCAGCCAGCTTCCCAGGGCCAGGGACGCGCCGAGCACCGCCACATCGAGGTATTGCAGCATCACCTCGCGTGCCGGCGGAGTGGTTGTCACCGGAAGCTGATGCCCGCCATCAAATTCGGGCGGCGGGAAGCGGTGCTCCGCGCGAGCGAGGTTGGTGAGGAGCGTAAGGAGAAGAACTGCGACCAGGAGGGTTAAATCCGAAATCCGAAGGCGCCAGCGGCCCTTGGATGTGGGCAGTTCGAGGCATGGCACGCCGCCCTTTCGGCTTTCGGATCTCGGCCTTCCTTCGGATCTTGGATTGCGGATTGCGGATTTCACCATCACTCGCCGTGAGTCGTCGTCTTGAGCAAGTAGGGATGATCGGCCGGCACGCGGCGGAAGGCATCGCCGGCGCAGACTTTGGAAATCGCGCACTCGTTGCAATTCACGCACCGGTCGTGCCGCACCTGCAGGAACAGCGAGCCGTTGCCGAAGCGATTGCAGCCCTCGACGCACTTCGCGCAGCCGATGCAGAGCGCCTCGTCAATCGAGTATTCGTAGTAAGGGTCCTCGACATAGGTGCGCTTGATGGCCGAGGTTGGGCACAGGCAATTCTCC
>JAPLUA010000545.1 GCA_026397855.1 Verrucomicrobiota bacterium
CGCTATCGCGCTAATACTCCTCCTCGCAGGCGTCATTGCGGGTGTCATCGCAATCACACAGGCCCAGCGCAAGGTCCCCGTCCAATACGCCCAGCGGGCTGTCGGCCGGAAAGTGTATTCGGGCGGCACCTCGTTCATGCCGCTGCGGGTCAACTACTCGGGCGTTATGCCGATTATCTTCGCCCAGGCGATCCTGATGTTCCCGCAGAAGATCTTCCAGTTCCTCGGCCAGAGCTTCAATATTAAGTTCTTCGGTGAGATCGCTTATGCTCTCACCGAGGGGATGATACTTTACATGGTGCTCTACGGCCTGATGATCCTCTTTTTCTCGTATTTCTGGGTGGCAACGCAGTTTAACGAGCTTCAGATTGCCGACGACCTGAAGAAGAACGGCGGCTACATTCCCGGAGTTCGTCCCGGCCAGGCAACGAGCGACTACCTGCACAATGCGATGAGCCGTATCACCCTCGCGGGGGCTGTATTTTTGACCGTGATTGCGCTGATCCCGATCTGGCTTTACCGGGTCTTGAATATTCCTTACTCCGTTGCGACATTCTTCGGCGGGACCAGCATGCTGATCCTCGTCGGTGTCATGCTGGATACCATGCGCCAGATGGAGACCCATTTGCTGATGCGGCACTATGACGGCTTTCTGAAGAAAGGGCGGCTCCGCGGCCGGTTCTAATGCCTGTCTTTGCCGGTCAAATTCATCCTTTGAATTCTGGTTGTATTCAGGACTCGCAGATTAAAGGCATTGCCAGTATGTTTGGGCAAATCATCTTTACTGGCCGATGATCATATTGAAGAGCGAGCGGGATCTGGAAGCGATGCGGCCCGCCTGCGCGGTTGCGACTACGGTGCTCGATGACATAGCTGCCTTTATTCAACCGGGGGTGACGACGAGGCAAGTGGATGATTTTGCAGCCTCGCGAATTAAGCATTACGGTGCTAAGAGCGCATTTTTGGGTTATCGCAAGTATCCTTGCCAGATCTGTATTTCGGTGAACGAGCAGGTGGTTCACGGGCTCGCCGGCAGCCGGGTGTTGAATTTCGGTGATATCGTCAGCCTCGATGTCGGGGTTGTTCATAACGGGTTTATCGGCGACACCGCTCGCACGGTGGCGGTTGGCGGTTGCAGCGTGGTCGCGCAAAAGCTGATGGATGTCACGGAGAGGGCGCTTCACGAAGGCATCGCCAAGGCGCTGCCGGGAGGCCGGGTGGTTGACATTTCGCGGGCGATCCAGGGTTTTGTCGAAGAAAACGGCTTCAGCGTGGTGCGAGAGTTCGTGGGGCACGGTGTTGGGCGGTCAATGCACGAAGAGCCGCAGGTGCCGAATTTTGTGGACGGTAAGAGTTCGCCCAAGCTGCGGCCGGGCATGACTATCGCCATTGAACCGATGGTCAACTCGGGATTGGCCGATGTAAAAATATTGAATGATGGCTGGACAGTGGTGACGCGGGATGGTTCACTATCCGCTCACTTTGAGCATACGGTTTTGATCACTGAATCGGAGCCGGAAATACTCACATGGTCCGAGAAAATACCATCGAAGTTGAAGGCGCTATAGTGGAAGCGCTTCCCAACAAGACGTATTGTGTGGAGCTGGCGAACGGCCACCGCCTCCGGGCATATGTAGCCGGGAAGGCAAAGTTTAGCCTTGCGCAGTTTGCGCCGGGGGAAAAAGTGCGGTTGGCACTATCGCCATACGATCTGTCTGTGGGTCGAATTTTAGTGTAAGAGAAAAAGAATCTGAATATGAAAGTCCGTGCATCGGTAAAGAAGCTTTGC
Source organism: Verrucomicrobiota bacterium (assembly GCA_026397855.1). Classification (GTDB taxonomy): domain Bacteria; phylum Verrucomicrobiota; class Verrucomicrobiia; order Limisphaerales; family UBA8199; genus JAPLUA01. The sequence goes on from JAPLUA010000545.1 coordinate 1,790, forward strand.
GAGAACTGCAAGATCATTAAACGCAAAGGTGTCATCCGCGTGATTTGCACCAACGCCCGCCACAAGCAGAGGCAAGGCTAGGTCGCACCTTGGATGTTTTAATTAATCAGGAGATTCCTGTAAATCATTTGACGAATATATGGCCAGAATAATTGGTGTAGAAGTCCCGCCCAACAAGCGCATTGATATCGCTTTGCGCTACATTTACGGACTTGGACCGAGCAACGCAAAAGAGATTTTGGCCAAGGCCAATATTGATCCGAGCGTGCGCGCCAAGGACCTGACCGAGGCTCAGCTCTCCCTGATCGTCCATGCCATCCAGGATGGCAAATACGTCATCGAGGGCGACCTGCGCCGCGAAATCGGCATGAATCTCAAGCGCCTGCAGAGCATCAAATGCTACCGTGGCATCCGCCATCTTCGCAGCTTGCCTGTCCGCGGCCAGCGCACCCAGACCAACGCCCGCACCCGCAAGGGCCCGCGGAAGACCGTCGGTGTGGTTCGCAGCCCAACCGCCAAGGCCGGCATCCATTGATCTGAATTAAATCACAAATTACCCATTCGCAACGACTGACTCATGGCTGAAGAAATAAAAAAGAAAGCTGCTCCTAAGAAGGAGAGCAAGCCCGAGGGAAAGCCGGAAGCCGGCACCGCAAAAACAGACCCCGCGGCTTCGGCCAAGCCCGCAGGTGACGCACATCCGGCGAAAGCGCCGCGCAAGGGCGCAGCCCCGCCAGCCGATGGCGCAGCTGCCCCCGGATCGGATGCGGCTGCTAAGCCGGCTGAAGGCGCCATTCCCGTGGCCGCCGTGGCTGCCCCAACCGCCGCCGAACTGCTCGCCGACGATATGGCGGGCAAGAAGATTGTCAAAGCCAAGGGCGCCAAGAACATCGTCAGCGGCATCGCCAATGTCCTCGCCACGTTCAACAACACCATCGTGAGCATCACGGACATGCAGGGGCATGTCATCGGTTGGTCCAGCGCCGGCCGCGTCGGGTTCAAGGGCTCTCGCAAAAGCACCGCCTATGCCGCCCAGCAGGTCGCCCAGGATGCCGCACGCCAGGCAATGTCGCACGGTATGCGCGAGGTCGAGGTTCGCGTCAAAGGCCCCGGTTCAGGCCGGGAGTCCGCGATCCGCGCCTTTCAGGCGATTGGATTGGAGATCAGCACGATCAAGGATATCACTCCTATCCCGCACAATGGATGCCGGCCGCGCAAGAAGCGCCGCGTCTAACCATTAACTTTTAACTCGCAACCAAGAACTTTAAGCATGGCTCGTTACACTGGTCCCCGCGTTCGCATCAGCCGTAGGTTCGGCATACCCATCTTTGGCCCCTCGAAATATCTCGAGCGCCGCAACTATGGCCCTGGCGTTCATGGCCCAAAGTCCCGTCGGAAACACACCGATTACGGGCTAGGGCTGATCGAGAAGCAGAAGCTCCGCTATTTCTACGGGCTGCTTGAGCGCCAGTTTCGCGGTGTTTATGAGCGTGCCCTGAGGCGCCGCGGCGTCACCGGTGAGCAGATGTTGCAAATCCTCGAGACTCGCCTCGACAACGTCGTGTATCACCTCGGCTTCGCTAACACCCGCGCGGCGGCTAGGCAATTGGTTTCCCACGGCCACGTTCGTGTCAATGACCGCAAGGTCAACATTCCCTCCTACGGCCTGAAGGTGAACGACACCATCGAAATCAAGAACTCTAACGCTGCTCGGCAATTGGCCGGAAAAAATCTGGAAAGCGCCGGCAGCCGAAGCGTTCCGGATTGGATGTCCTTGAATAAGGAGGCTCTGAAAGGCGTCGTCATGCGCATTCCGACCCGTGACGAGATCCAGCCTATCGCCAACGAGCAGGCCGTCGTTGAATTTTATTCCCGCTAACATTAACCAGCCTCCCTGGCGGGAGGCGCAACGCAATTACACGGGCTCAGCCGGCTGCGGGAATGAATCCGGCCAGGTCAGATTAAAATTGCAAGAAAGAATGCCATGCCAGTACGCCTAGGACGTTTCGAAATGCCCAAGCGGTTGATCAAAGAGGATTCAACCGCAACTGAAGTTTATGCCAAGTTTGTTGCCGAGCCCTTCGAGACGGGCTACGGGCACACAATTGGCAACTCCCTCCGCCGGGTGCTGCTTTCCTCCCTCGAAGGCGCCGCGATCACTTCGATCAAAATTGATGGCGCAATGCACGAATTCACCACCGTTGACGGGGTGGTCGAGGATGTGACCGATATTGTGCTGAACCTGAAGAAGATTCTTTTCAGGGCGCACTCTCGCGATACGCAGATGCTTCTGCTTTCGGTTAACAAAGAGGGAGCGGTGACCGCTGGCGACATAGCGCTCAACCAGAACCTCGAGCTGGTCAACCCTTCGCAGCACATCTGCACGATTGACAAGAAAAAGAAGTTCGAGATGGAGCTCGAGGTCAAAGTCGGCCGCGGCTTCCTTCCGGGTGACGAAAACAAGAAGCCCAATCAGGCTATCGGCGTCATCGCGATTGATTCTCTGTTCTCGCCCGTGATCCGCGTCAGATACGCCGTTGAAAACGCCCGCGTCGGCCAGCGCACCGACTACGATCGCCTGATTCTGGAAGTCTGGACGGACGGCCGCATTTCTCCGGACGACGCCCTGACCCAGTCCTCTGCCATCCTCCAGCATCACCTCGATGTCTTTGTCGGCTACGACAAGAACGCCGTCGAATTCGAGGAGGTCGTGGACAAGCAGGACGAAGAGAAGTCGAAGATGAAAAAGCGTCTCAACATGAGCGTGAATGAGATCGAGCTCAGCGTCCGCGCCGCAAATTGCCTCAACAACGCCAACATAACGACTGTTGGCCA
>JAPLUA010000092.1 GCA_026397855.1 Verrucomicrobiota bacterium
TGCCCGCCTCCCGCGAGGCAATTCACGTTGAAACCGAGGTGATTCCCTACGCGCTGCTGCAGCGGTTCATGAAGCATTTCCCCTGCAATACCCTGGCGCCGCTGGACAGGCAGGTCGCCCGAACCCGCGCGGTGAAGAGCCAATACGAACTCGCGATCATGGAGCGGGCGGGCGCGATTCACCGGAGGGCGCTGGAGGACCTGGCGCCGGCCCTGCTGCACCAGGGGATCGCGCGCTTCGGCACGTTCGGGTCGGAGATCGTGCTCGGCCAGCTCGGCTTCGGGGAAAGCTCCCTCTACCCGACCCACTTCGATGGCCCCGGCGGCTGCGTCGGGCTGGAGCCTGCCGCGCCCGTGCTGGGCAGCCGCGCGCGGAAGCTGCGCAAGGGCGACCTGGTATTCGTGGACATCGGCTGCGGCATGGCCGGCTACCACACGGACAAAACCATGACCTACACGTTCGGCGGACGGCTTCCAGGGGAGGCTATTGCTATGCAGCAGCGCTGCGAGGCCATCGAACGGCAGCTGGCGGCGATGTTGAGGCCCGGGGCCATTCCCTCGGAGATCTACGTGACCGTTATGAAGGGGCTCGATGCCGGGTTCCTGGAACACTTCATGGGGCTTGGCGACCGGCGCGCCAACTTCCTCGGGCACGGAATCGGCCTACATGTGGATGAGCCGCCAGCCATCGCCGAGGGCTTCGACGATCCGCTGGAGGAGGGGATGGTCATTGCGCTGGAACCTAAGCGGGGGGTTCCGGGCGTTGGGATGGTCGGGATCGAAAACACCTACCTGGTGATGCCCGCGGGGGGCAGGAGCATCACTGGCAACAGCCCCGGCCTCATCCCGGCCGGCTAAGCCGGAACAGGCCTGACCGGAGGCAGACCCGGCAACAGAAAGACGCAGCTAACACGAATGAATAAAGCAAGAATTGGATTGATCGGCTTGGGCTATGTCGGAAGGGGTGCGGCTGGACGACATCAGGGCCTTTTCATCCCGCTGCCCGGACCTGGTAGTGGAGATGGCACATCCGGCCGTAACACGGCAGTTCGGGGAGATGTTCCTGCGGGAAACCGACTACATGCCTCTTTCGATGACCGCGTTTGCGGATGAGGGGCTGGAGCATCGCCTGGTTGAAACCGCGCGCAGCGCCGGCAACCGCCTGTTCATCCCGCACGGCGCCGTTGTCGGCCTGGAGAATATCTTCGAGGGCCGAGACCTCTGGGAGGAGGTAACCATGGTGATGAAGAAGAGCCCGAAGAACCTCGACTTCGGTGCCGCGCCGCAATTCAAGCCCTCGGAGATCACCGCGGCGACCGTTCTTTACGACGGACCGACGCGCGCCGTCTGCCAGATGTTTCCACGGAACGTGAACTCCCACGCCACGGTGGCGCTGGCAGGGATCGGTTTCGATCGCACCCGGTCCGTGCTGATTGCCGACCCGTCCCTGCAAGTATCGGTGATTGAGATCGCCGCCAGGGGCAACGGCGTAGCGATGAGAATTGAAAGGTCCAACCCGCTGAAAGGGGTCAGCGGGGCCTTCACGCTCCACTCGACGCTTGCAGCGATCTGCCGCGCCAAGGGATCGGGCGGCGCGCTGCAGATCTGCTAACGCCCGCCCGGAAAGCTGCGGCTACATCGCTCCGCCAGCGGATACCTGACCCCCGCCGGGTCCAGGGATATCCGACAGGTGTCCAGGCGCTGCTGACCACGCCGTCATCCTGTTCCCCATCGCACCCCTGGAGAAGGGTCATGGCACCCACGGCGGCGATCGTTAAGGCTAACTTTACTGCAAGTCCTTTTTTCATGGTATTATTCGTGTTGCTGAAATGAACCTAACGGTTACACCAGCCTCCGCCTCGTGGCAACTGATTTCCGGGGTTTTGGTGACACTGCGCGCAACTCAGCCACCCGGCGGGCGCGCCGGATGTCAGCGCACGAGGCGGACGTAGTTGTAAATGCGGATGACATCGCCCTGCGGGCCGCGGCCGTGCGGGAACATCGCGGGATCCCCCTCCTTGGGATCGCTGCGCTGGGCACCAGCGCCATGGACATCCACAAAGTGATATTCGCCCCCGCCCTGCCCTTGCGAGCCCGCACCTGGCGGGCCACCCGGGCCTGGGCCAAAACCGCCTCGCGGCCCCGGCGGCCCGCCCGCCATGGCGCGCGGTGACATCCAGCCCGCAGCCCTGCCGAAGGCCACATACATCGCGGCCGCACCGCCCCGGAACCCGGCGTGGGTGGTCGCGGACCAGTAGCAGGGATAGTCGGCTTTGCCACCTTCGTTGGTAATCGTGGTGCAGTTGAAGACCGGGTCAATCGCGGGGCTGCGGGTGGTGTCAGGCGACCGCGTGTAATCCACGATGCTCTGTAATTCCTTCACGCTCGGGAGCCGCCAGTCCGAGTGGCCAAGAAAATTCTCCGCGTTCTTCTTCTGCACCCAGGCCAGCGCAGCCTGCCAGTTCAGGCCCTGTCCGCTATCGCCCTTCGACCACACCAGGCCGGTGGCGCGATCGGTGACGGTGCCGTCGCTGTTGTCATGGAGATCATTCGTCCCATAGCCGGGATTGCCCCGCACGCACTGCACGAAGAACGTTTTCTCGATGGCCCCGCCGGGCATTTGAAGGTCGTAACCCTTGATGCGCCCGTCGGCAAAGTTCACGCCGAACAGCTTGTCGAACCCGCGCGGGCCCTTGCCCACGTACTTAGTGCTCGACGCGTACTGGGAATCAATAACCCGCTCGCCGGTCCGGGTGTCGCCATAGGCGAACTTGAAGAACTTCGTGTCTATGTAAGGCGTGAGGCGCGAGGTGTCCATGTCCATGGGGCCGCTGGGATCGGTGCCGCGGCCATCGAACAGGGAGTAAAGCTCCTTGATGGACGGCAGGCGCCAATCGCTGAAGCCCCCAAACCTGGCGGCGTTGAGCCTGGCCGGGAGCGCCTGGGCCTGGGACATCGTCAGCTTGTCGCGGCGAGTGAGCGAACCGTCGCCATCGGTGTCCGGGCTGCGCTGCCAGGTGAGGCCAGTGACGAGGTCGCGAACGGTCAGGTTATCGCTGCTCAACGTGTAGCTGGGCGGGTGACTGCGAAACTGGGCGTCCTGGCCGTAGAACGGCTGGCCCGGTTTGGGTGGGGCGATTTCGCCGCGGTTGTCGTAGCACTTCGTCTGGCTGGTATCCACGATGGGATACGGCGCTTCGGCGCACAGCCCGGCTAGCGCGAGCAGCCCCCACAGTGAGAGCGTGGCAGGTATTTTCATCTGTATCAATATGGCGAGGCTGAAGATAGTGGGTTTCGTTTCATCGTATCTTTTATTACTGACAAGGCTGCGGGATAGAGAACATCGAGGACCCCCTCTCCCCTTCTGAAGGGGAGAGGGAGAAGGTTCCGCAGCTTCTGGTGTGGTGCAGCCGGTGACTCCTCGCTATTCGCTGGGGGGGCGCTGCGGGTGTCCTTCGCCGCCGGCTCCGCCTTGACCACCTTGGCCGCCGGGCCGACCGCCGGGACCACCCATGCCGCCCTGGCGCATCGGCGGACGCATCTCCTTCAATTGCTTTAGCTGCTCGGGTGTCAGGATCTTCTCGATCTTCGCCTTTATCTCAGCCTCCAACGCTGCCACTTACGCTGCCACTTGTTTCTGCTGGTCTGCGGTCAGCTTCAATTGCTCCACCGCGCGCGGCGGCAGCAGGTGAAGCCCGCCTTGTCCGCCCGGACCTCCGGCGCCGCCGGGCCCCCTCATGGCGCCTTCACGGCCGGGAGGACGGTCGCCGGACGGGGCTGCCGCGCCCTGATCTTGAGCGGTTAAGGTCCATGCCGACACGCCGAGTGCCAGCGCCAGAATTAGGACTGGCTTGTTCATCATTTTGCCTTTCATTGGGTTCATTCCCTTCGCGTCAACCGCCCGCACCGGACTCGATGCAGTAAACAAAACGGTTGGAGCGAAGGAAAATCTGGCGGCCCGCAATCGCGGGCGTGCCGTTAAAGTCGGTGTCATCCCCGGCGAGCTTGTTCTGGGCCAGGAGAGCGAATGCTGGGTCGGCCTGCATGACAAACGTGCCGCTCCGCCGGCTGGTGGCATAAAGATGACCGTCCGCCAGGACGACCGATGCGTAGAAGGGTTTCCCGCCGCTGACGCCGGGCAGACGCTCCTTGTAAACGAGCTTGCCGGTGTTCGCTTCCAGGCAGAGGGCAGAACCCTGATCGCTGACGACGTAGAGATGGCCGTGGTAAACCACCGGGGAAGGAACGTAAGATGCGCTCTGGCTGGACCACAGAACATTGGTTTGCGTCACGTCACCCTTGCCTCCCGCGCGCACGGCGATGGTGCCCTGTCGCGGGTAGCCGCCGGTGGCATAGACAACGCCATCCGCGGCGACGACGCTGGGCGAGACATTTCCGGTGATACCGGTCTGCGCAAACCAGCGCAGCTTGCCGGTGGCGGGATTCAGGCCCCACATCTCGCCCGGCACAGCCAGGGCAAGGTCGCTGCGCCCGCCCGCACACTCCACGAGCACCGGCGTTACGAAGCTCAGCTCCAGCGAGTTCACTTCTGTCTTCCAGACCTCCTTGCCCGTGAGCTTATCGAGGGCCAAAACCGAGCGTCCTTCCTCCGCGGCGTTGATGATAACCGTGTTCTGGCAGAGGATCGGGCTCGCGGCGGAGCCCCACCGCCTATTGCTGGATTGCTTGCCAACATTGACCTTCCAGAGCTGCCGGCCGTCGAAGTCGAAGGCGAGCACACCTGTTTTGCCGAAGAAGACATACACACGTTCCCCATCGGTGACCGGGGTGTTGCTGGCGTAACCGTGCTCCCGCAGATTGCCGCTGTATTCGTCCTCGGGCAATTCGGCGGGGACCGACTTGTCCCAGGAGATATTTCCGGTGTTGCGCTGCAGGCAAACCAGGTGGCGCTGCAGCTTCTCCGGGCCGGCCCCGCTGCTGCCCTCGCCATAGCCCGAATAGCAGGTGACGAAGACGCGTTCGCCCCAGATGATGGGGCTGGATGAGCCAGGGCCAGGCAGGGCCGCTTTCCACTTCAGATTGCTCGTTGCGCTCCAGTTGGTGGGGGGCCTGGCATCGCCGGCAGCGAGGCCGGAGCCGTCCGGACCGCGAAAACGAGGCCACTCATCGGAGGCCGATGAAGGCCCAGGCACCGCCGCCAGAAGCGCTATTCCAAGAACGAGGACAGTTGTTTTCATTTCAGTTCAATCGTATTGGACGCCGGTATTGTTAAGCTATTGTGTGGAAGCTGCGGGAGAATTGTTAAGGAAGTGTAAGGATCGAGGCATGCAATCCAGTTTTCTTTAGCTTTGCCCCTCATGGCACCCGCACGCCGATGCGATAGTAGCGCTGCGCACCCTTCGAAGACGGGTCGGTGAGCGAGTCCACGCCCCCGCTGCCGGGAATGTCTGTTTGCGAGGGGATATTCGTCCACACGCCGGAGGTGAGGTTGGTGCGGCCATACAAGGTGTATTTCCGGTTGGTGGAGGATTGGAAGAATACCTTGAAGCTCCCGCCGTTGCTGGCGGTTTGGATATGAAACCAGGACAGCGCGTTGGTCGGGCTCGTATCGGCAATATACTCGTGGTAGTTGTCCATGCCGTCGCGATCCGCGTCGGCCAAGGGGCTGGCGTTCGGATTGCTCAATCCGAAGTAGCGGACCTGCCAGGCATCGTCAATGCCGTCGCGGGCGTAGGCGCCGAAATCGTCGTTGCCGACGTTGCGGATGGTCAACGGGAGGGTTGCGAACCGCGACTGGTAATCGGCGCGCACGGCACCGCCGGTATCCTGATAAACGTTTGTTGTGGTCGCGAGACCGTTCGCGCTGATGGAGCTGATGAGGCCACTCACTACGGTCCAGGCGACGCTGGTGGCTGAAAGCGAAAGGAGGGTGGAGTCGTCCAGGATGGCTTGCGCGGCAAGCTGGCTCGTGCTGGTTTCGTTGACATTGGTTGGCGAAGCGCTGAGCGCGAGGCTTTGCACGTCATAGAGCTGCCCCGCATAGCCGTGCCGGGCGACCACTCGCGGCGAGTTCGCCCCGGCGCTTCCGACGAAGCTGCCGAGGCTGCCATCCATGACGTAGCTGGCGCTGCTTGCACGCTTGCCGCCGGCATCGAGCACGGAAACGGTGCTGGCGGCATTGGCGGAGCCCCATGCCGCGAGCAAGACCATCCCGAGGGCGACCAGCGCGGAGGCTTTTCCCGGCGCGGCTGCGGAGGGCATGAAGGCGGCTATTTCCATTAATTGGATCTTTAATGCCGGATGTTCTCCACCTTCGGTTCCGGGGTTCATGGAGCGGCGGGGGAACGTTCGATCTGGCGAGCGAGTTGCCGCACCTGGTCTTCCAGGCTGCCCAGGCGCTTTTCCAGCTCGGCGATGCGCGCGTCCTTCTCTTTCACAACTTCGTGCAAGCCCTGGATCGCAGCGAAGGCCACGCCATCGGCGTCGGTGGTGCTGATGTGGCGATCGTCCTCGCCCACGCCGAAAGCCGCCTTGAAGTCCTGCGCCATCGGGCCGATGTGGCGGATGGCGGGGTCTTGCGAAATCAGGTGCCATTCGGTCACGGGAGTGGCCACCAATTTCGCCAGCACCGTGCGGGAATCAACCGGCTTGAAGTCTTCCTTGAGGTTGCGGTCGCTGGTGGCGCTCCAGGCATTGCCGCCGGCGGCCAGTTGCACGCCGATGGTGGCTGCGGCCGTGGTGAAGAAGCGGGCGCCGCCCGCGCAACGCGCGGTGAACTGGTTATTGGCGGTGGAACGGGTCGCGTTCGTGCTGGAGGCGTCGGCCCAGACAAACGCGCCGTCATTCGTGGCCGCCGCGCGAGCGCCGGCTGCGAGGGAATACTGTCCGCTCGCGAGATTGCCGTAGCCGCCCGGGATTGTGGCCCCAAAGCCGCTGGCAATGTTGCCATAGCCGCCGCCGACAGACGAAACGGTCCCGTACGCGGCGTTCAACTCGCCGCCAGCGACCGATGACTCAAACCCGCCAGCCAGGTTTCCATAGCCGCCGCTGACCGTGGAAACCGCGCCCGTGGCCCAGTTCCACTCTCCGCCCGAGATGGTCGCTTCCAGGCCGATGGCGGTATTGGACACGCCGCCGGCGATCGTGGAGCCGGCGCCGATGGCCAGGTTGCGGAGCCCACCGCCAACCATGGCGTAGTTGGTGGTCGCGCCATTCATTGTCCCCCCGGCAATGGTCGAGTAGAGGCCGCTTAAGGCGTGGCCCGTGCCGATGAGCAGGCGCTGGCCGCAGACATCCGCGGTGGGGTCCACGTTTGCCGACACCAGGGCGTACCCGACGGCGCCGACGCGCTGATCGGGTGAAAGCTGCTGGAAACCGCTTGCGCCGTCATTAAACCACACCCGGAGGCGCACGTCGGGTTTGGCGAAGATGAGCGGCGGAACGGCCGCGCCCATGCCCGGGACACTCGTGTCCCCCAGCAGCACCGAGTAGAGGCCCTTGGTGACCGTGAGTGCGACCGCGACCACAGGCTGCCCCGTGGCAAGGCCGTCGTTGCTCCAGTAATTGGTGCTGCCGGTGGCATTCACGAGCGCGAACTTGAACTGGCCTGTGCCGTCGAAGTTGGTGCCGCCGACGGTAACGCGACCCTGGTAGTTGAGGAATTGGGGCACTTGTGCATTAACAGAAACAGCGCCCAGCGTGAAGGCGGCGGCAATACTGACAAGACGGCGGGATAGATAGCACCGGGCAACCCCTCTCCCCGGCCCTCTCCTCTTCTGAAGGGGAGAGGGAGATGCCTCCGCAGCTCTTGGTGTGGTGCCTGCCGCTGACCCCTCAGTAAGTATCCGGTTGAACAAGCTCATGGCTTTTTGTTGGCAGCAGGTGAAGGTGAAAGGATAGTCGTGGCGTTGGTGGCGCCCCTGGAGAGCTGCGCCTTGGCCGTGACGTTCTCCGGATCGAGGGTGAGGACGTCGTTGAAGATGCGCTCGGCCGGAAGATGCTTCGCCGTCTTGATCAGGCCCCACTCGGTGAGCAGGCTGACATCGGTGGGATAGTAGCCGAGCTGCCGGGCCACAATATCCTCCGCAGCGTCGTATTTCTGCTGCATCCGCAGCGTGAAGGCCAGGCGCAGGTTGGCGTAGTAATTGGCCGGATCCACGCGGATGACAGCGCGGGCGACTGCCTCGGCGTCGGTGTAGCGCTCCTGCGCGAGCAACGGCAGCAGGTGGCCCAGGCGCGCTTCGATGGAGTCGGGCATGGTCTTGATGGCGGCCTCGTAGTGCGCGCGCGCCGTGGCGTGGGCGCCCTGCAGGTAGTTCAACCATCCGAGGCGCAGGTTGACAGTATAGCCTTGCGGGTAAGCCCCAATAACCGGCGCGAGCGCGCGGATGGCGTCGGTGTAGTTCTGCGACTTTTCGTAGCGGTAGGATTGGTGGTAGGTGTCCCGGATTTCCGCATCGCTCAACGCGGCGCGGGCGGCAGCCGCCAGCAGCCAGAAGGTTAAGAAGAAGTATTTATTCATAGTGGTAGGTTCCAATGATCAGAAGGCTAAACCAATCGTTGCCAGGAACACATTCTCGGCGGCCGAAGCGTTGCTGTAGAGTTCGAGAAACTGCTCGCGCTGAAATCGCAGACCCACCTCGACGTGCTTGCCGAGGGCACACTTGATTTCCGCCCCGTAGCCGGAGGTGTATTCCCCCGCAAGGTTGTACACCGTGTAGCCATTGTTGCGCACGGCGAAGGATTGCCGTCCGGCCCAGCCGAATCCCGCGAAGGACCATCGGCCCCAGAACAGCGACAGCCGCCCCTCGCCCGAGAAGAAGTCCTCGCCATCAACCCCGGGCAGCTCGCGGCTGAGTCGGATCCAATAGCCCTTGAGGTCGCCGCGCAAGGCCCAGTCCGATCCTTGCGCGAGCCCCACACTTAGACGTGGTGTGACCTGGACGACATCGAGAAGCGAAGAAAAGTCGGGGTAGCGCGAGAAGCAGCCGTCCAGCCCGAGACTCCAGCGCGACCCGGCAAACCAGTCCACGCCGCCAAACATCACCCAACCGCCGTCGGTCGGCCCGTCGTCCGTGGCGATGTAATGCCCGCCGAGCCGGAGCTTGAGCTGCGGCAGGCCAAAATAGGAGTAGGCGGCCGTTGCCTCGACCTGGTGCAGGTCGGGCAGTCCGCTGTTCACAATGTCCAGGTAATCCACGCCCGCCTCGAAGAGATGGCGCTGATTGGGGGCAAACCAGCCGTCCACGCCTCCCACCCATCCGCTCTCCTTGTAAACGGCGTGGTCGTAGGTGATGCCGCCGAAGTAGGCGGTGGCGGCCATCCGGGTCTCGCCGTTGGTCGCAAACCCGGCGGGAATGCCCCGCCATCCGGCTCCCGCGGGGCCGGTCGCGTCTGCGAAGCCGGCGGAGAGACATGGATCGCCGAGCTGCGCGCGGGCGACGGTGTTATCCGGGTCCAGCATCATCACCTCGCTGGCAATTTGCCGCGCGGCGTCCGGGCGCTGCCGCGCCGCATTGACAAGAGCGAGTTCGCTCAACAAGCCCACATCGGTAGGATACGACTTGATCGCGGCGCTCAATGTGCTTTCGGCGTCCGCGAACTTCTTCTGCTGCCGGAGGGCGGCCGCAAGCCGTGCCTGGGCCAGGGGATTCTCCGGCGACTCGCGCAGGATCTCGCGCGCAACCTGCTCGGCTTCCGCGTTCCGACCCAAGGCGAGCAGCGGCAGCAGGAGCCCGAGCCGGGCTTCCAGGGATCCCGGCGCCAGGCGCAGCGCGTCGTGGTAACGCGCGGCCGATTGACGGTGGCGTCCGGCGAAGTATCCCAGCCAGCCTTGTCTTAAGGATACGGCGTAGCTCCGCGGCAACGGGCGCAGCGCGGCGAGCGCCCCGGAGAAGTCCCCGGCCCGCTCCCGCCGCAGCGATTCGCTCCACCCGGCGCGGGTGGCTTCGTCGGATGGCGGCAGCAGGCCGGGCGGCTGGCTCGCGGGCGCGGCCAGGCAACAGAGCAGAACCAGGGCGGTGGTGAAGCTAATTCTCATAATCTTTCCGGGAGAGCTGCCAGTCACCCAGGGTGACCTGGCAGAAACCTTTCTGGTGGTTGAACGTCACGGTGCCGGTCTGCCGCACGCCCAGCAAGGGGGATTCAACCTCCGTCTCAACCACGCTTTCGCCGGCGAAACGCTGCGTCACGCGCACCTCGGCCAGCCTCGGCCAGAACGAGCTGGCCACTCCCACCAGGACACCGCGCCAGCCGCTCACCAGGAGGCCGACAGGGACGTGGTCATGCCAGGCGAGCTTCTCGCGGTGTGCGAGCGGCAGGCGCGGCAGGACCAGCATGAGCGGCAGCAAGCGCGGGTCGTCGCCCGTGGCACGATAGAAGTAGAGCGTGCCTTCGTGTTTGCCGAAGAACAGCGCGCCACGCCCCGAGTCGAAATAGAACGTGCCGTCGAGCGCCATTTTCACGCGAAGGCGGAGCTCGCCAAGGTCGCGGGCGCCGCGGCGCACCTGGTAGCGGTATTCCTCGTCGAGCGCGAAGTTGGTGAGGCTTTCGAGGCGCTTGTTCGCGTAGAGCGGCTCGACCGGGCGGCCTTCGCGCGGCAGGTCGTTGGCGTGATAGACGCCATCCTCCACATAGCTCACAAAGCTAAACGGCACGGACGCCGCGCCCGGGGTGTCGGCGAGCTGTGCCTGCACGTGGATGTGCGGCTGCGGTGAATAGCCCGAGTTGCCGCACCGGCCGATCACTGCGCCTCGCTCGACCCAGTCACCCGCCTTCACACGCAGGGAGTTCTGCGCGAAGTGCGAGAGGGCGACATGGAAGCCGCGCGGATCCTGGATGACGACGAGGTTGCCCCAGTTGTTGACCTTGTCGGGCTGGCCCACGGGATTATCCGGCAGGTCGCCCACCACCTGCACCACCCGCCCGCGCACCGGCGCGAGCACGGGCTTGTTGAAGCAATGGAAGTCCTCCGGCTTCTCCCCGCCATTTGCGTGCGTGCGGCCCTCGTCGTCCGTGATGACGAAATCGTAAGCGCAGCGCCACGCGCCCTTGTGGGTCCATTGGCCGTCGAAGCCCTGCCACACCGTCCACTTGCCGGCGAACGGCGGCAGCAGGGTGCGCTCGCTGCCGGGATAGCGCAGGAGCGTGGCCAGGTAATCGTCGAGGGTCTCCTCGGGCGTGCGGCCGATGCGGCGGGCGATGTGGGGGTCGCCGACCAGGCCCAGCACGTAGATGACGCCAAGGCAAACCAGGTTGAAGGGCAGCGTGAAGGCAGGGATGCCCGAGTAGCTCCAGAAGCCGGTGATCGCATCCATCACCAGCGTCGAGATGGCGACCGCGATGGCGGCGATGAGATAGCTCCGGACCGAGGGCACCATGAACACGCCGCCCACCGCCATCGCGATGAGGATAAAGTTGAAGTTCAGCAGGTCCTGGTAAGCCTGCGAGGGCGAGCCGAGCATGAATCGCCGCATGGTGGCCCCGACCAGGTAACCCATGACGCCGAGGAGAAACAGGATGCGCGAACGGCCCAGCACGATTAGGCTGAGCAGCCCCCCCACCAGCACGCTCGGCGAGAACAGCAGCGCGCCCCAGGCGCGGAAGAAACCGGCAGCCCACCCGGGCAGGCCGAAGGTGTCGGCCAGCAGCGGCGGCAAAGGCGCGCCGTTGTGGAGGAGGTTGGAGTAGCGCAGCGACGCCATATAGGCCATCGAGCTGACCACGACAAACGGCAGGCTGAGAATCGGGAGCCGCAGGTAGGCCATGAAAACCTGCGCCAAAGCAATGGTGACGAGCAAGGTGAGAATGCCCGCCGCGATCACGAAGAACGACGTGAGCGGCGTGAGCTGGAACAGGTGTCCCAGCGACAGGCCAACCAGCAAGGGGTTGTAGGTGTAGTAGCCCGATTCGAGGAACGTGCGGTCCATGCGGATCAGGCGCGCGAACGCATAGGCCGCGAGCACCGCAAGCAGCCCGGCGAGGCCGACATGGGGACTCAGCAGGGTCACCGCGCACAAAGCCGCCCCCGCAAGGCCGCCGTGGAGAAAGAAGATCTCGGCGTAGCTGCGAAAGAGCGCATGGGCCAATTCCCCGCCTCCACCGAGGTGGAACCGGGGGCGGCCAGGCGATGAATCCGCCCGCTGCCCCGCAGCGGAGCCCGCGTGGCGAGCCTCCGCCGCCGGTGCCTGGAAAGAAGCAGCAAGGGTGTTCATAACCAACCGGATCAGCTCCCCTCTCCCGGGGTGGCCCCGGCCGGCTTAAGCGCAAGGCGCCGAGGCAGGCGCTCACGGCGGAGGATGTCGCTGAGGTCCTCGGCTTCGCGGATCAGCTCCACCTCGCCGGTTTCCGTCACCAACACCACGTTCGGCCGGTATTCGATGAATTGCAGCCACTGCGTGTTGTTATAGGCGCCGACCGGCGAGAAGATCAGCCGGTGCCCGCGCTTGAGGGGGGGCAGCGGGATGCCCTCGTCGGTTACGTCAATGTTCATGCACAGCGGGCCGTAGATGACGCTCGTCTCGTCTATGCCACCCACCTGGCGGTCAAGCTCGACGTTGAACTTGTACCAGAACGAGGTGAACAGGAGGTTGATTCCCGCGTCGGCCACGTAGGCGCGCGTGCCGTCGGCCAGCCGCTTGGCGCCGATAATGGTGCTGATGAGCCAGCCCGCCTCGTCAATGATGCCGCGGCCCGACTCGATGATGAGGCGGGGATGGTCCCCCGGACGCAGCGCGTGGGAGAGGGCTTGCGCGATGGCCTCGGCGTATTCGTCCACCTCGGGCACGGCAACATCCGGCGGCAGGTAAGTGCCTTTGAGCCGGATCTGCGACGGCAGGCCGCCGCCCACATCGAGCTGCTCGATGGCAAAGCCGAACGCCTGCTCGACCTCGTAGCCGAACGCGACCATTTTCTGAACCTGTCGCGCATAGGCCTGCGGGTCGAGGATGAATGTGCCCAGGTGGCAGTGCAGCCCGTTGAGGCGCAGCAGCTTGCCAAACGCAAGCCGCTTCACGGCGGCGAGCGCCTGGCCGGATTCGAGGTTGAAGCCGAAGCGGGACCACTGCGGATAAATGCCGGCATCCAGGTTGAGGCGCAGCCCCACTGTCACCGGCCGGCCGAGCTTCCTGGCCACGAGTTCGAGATCCACGATCTCGTCCAGGTGATCAATGTTGACCGTGGCGCCCTCGGCAACTGCCCGTTCGAGCACCGGCAGCGATTTGTGGGGGCCGTTGAAGATGATGCGCTCGCCGGGAACCCCCAGCGCGCGGGCCTTGTCATATTCCATGGCGGAGACCACCTCCGCCAGCGCGCCTTCCTGGTGCATCAGGGCGCAGATAGCCTGCAGGTAGTTGGTCTTGTAGCTCCAGCCGAAGACGACGTTCGGGTAGCGGGTGGAGAAGGCGTTGAACATCCGCCGATACTTGCGCCGCGCCGCGCGCTCCGAATAGACAAAGAGCGGCGAGCCGAACTGCTCGACCAGCCGGTCAATCGGCACCCCGTCAATCTCCGTGCGGATTTTGCGGGCGTAAACCGGGCTCCAGCCGAACTTGTTCATCAGGCCGGACCGGTGCTTGTTAATGACGGGTTTCTGGTAAGTCTGCTTCATGGGATCTCTCCTCGGGTAATTGCTTTTTGGAACTTGTCCATATCGGTCACCAGCTCGTAGGTGTAGCGGACGAACAGCTTGCCGGCCGCATAATCCGGCGCGGGCGGCACGTCGCGGCCCAGCGCGCGGCGCACCATGCGCGCCGGCAGGTTGACGCCGACCCCGGTGGCGAAATAGGCCCACGCCGGGAAGCGCGGATTCACCTCGATGAGGAAGATGTCCCCGTTGCGCGCCATGCACTCCAGCTCGAACGGCCCGCGCCAGCGGTATTCGCGAATGAACCGCTCCGCCGCCTCGAGCATCGCCTGGTGCTTGATGGTGACGCCGGTCCAGATCTTCCCCAGGGCGGTCACGCTGATCTTCTTGATCCCCACCAGGCCGAGCGAGCCGCCCTCGCCATCGCCCAGCCCGATCACGTTGAACTCCTCGCCCGACACGACCTGCTGCACGATCACCGGGTAACCCCACTCGGCGACCAGGTCGTGGAAGTGGTGCGTCGCCTCAGCTGTGGTGTGAGCGCGGTAGGCTTTGTAGAAAGCCCCTTTGACCATCACCGGCAGGCCCAGCTCCTTGATGGCCTCGTAGAACTGTTCGAGCGAGTTGACCACGCGCGTGCGCGGCAGCTTGATCCCCATGCGCTCGGCGACCTCGTCGAGGCGGTCTTTCCCGCGCAACCGGTATTGCTCCATCGTCGGCAGGAACGTGCGGATGCCCCGCCCGGCGAGGCCTTCCGCGTGCTTCACGTAGAACGGCAGCTCGGCATCGAAGTTGGGAATGAGAAAGTCCAGGCCGTGCTCCCGCTGGAGGTAGCCGAGGCGTTCGAGGTAGGCTGCGCCGTCGCCCGACGGATAGGGCATGATAAACGCGCGGTCCACGATCCAATCCATGTAGATCCCCGGCTCCAGCGCGTCGTAGGCGAGGCCGAAAATGCGCGCCCCCAGCTCCCGGTCCTCTTTCAAGCTGCGCGCAACCGCGATGCCGGGACCGGGATTGTCAATCGCGTTGATGCCGCTGAGGCCGATGTGTAGAGCCTTCATCACGGGTCAGGCGAGCTCGAACTGTTTGAGCCGCGCGCGAAAGTCCGCGCAATCGTGCTGCGCCTCTTCGAGCGAGACCTCGTACAGATCGGTCAGGCGGGCGGCGATCTCCTCGTCGCTCCGCCCCTCCTTGAGCAGGCGGATAACGACGATGCCGGTCTCGCTGACCTGGAAGCTGTCGCCGGTTTGGGGATTGAAGACGAATCCCTCGTCGCTCAGGGCCAGGCGTGACAATTGGTCGCTCATAATATCAAGCGGGGCAGGAGCCGGGCAGGAGAGGGAAACTTGGGCCGCTGAAGCGGCGGGCATGACGCGCGAGATGAGGCCACATCGCCTGGGGTTCATCGAGGCGCCGGCCGCTTGCTGATTTACGTTTCATGCAAAGACCTTACACGAAGCCACATTAAGGCCACATTAATGGAGACCCCTTGCGGACATTTATTTGGCAAATAAATTGTTCTGCCATTCATCTTCCCTTAATCCAGGATGTGCCATAGTTGCGAATTGGCCCGGTGCAAATGAACTGACAATGCCCGGCTGATACACTAAGAACCTTGGGCAAAACGATGAGACTCCTTGTTGTGGAAGATGAGCCCGACCTGCTGGCGGGCCTGGTGCGGGCGCTGCGCAAGCAGGGCTACTCCGTGGACACCGCCCCCGACGGCGAGGAAGGCCTCTACAAAGCGAGGGACACCAACTACGACGCCATCGTGCTGGACGTGATGCTCCCGCGCCTCGACGGGTGGGAGCTCCTCGCGCGCCTGCGGGAAACCAAAGCCACCCCTGTCCTCATGCTCACCGCCCGCGACCGCAGCGCGGATCGCGTGCGCGGGCTTGACGCCGGCGCGGATGATTACCTCGTCAAGCCTTTCGACACGCCTGAGTTGCTCGCCCGCCTGCGCGCCCTCATCCGCCGCACGGCCGGCCAGACGCGCACGACGCTGGACATCGGCGAGGTGCAGATCAACACCGCCGCGCGCACTGTCACCAGCGCCGGCCGCCCGGTCACGCTCACCGCCCGCGAATACGTGCTGCTCGAGTACCTGGCGCTGCATCGCGGCGACGTGGTGACCCGCACCGAGCTCTACGAACATCTCTTCGACGAGAGCGAAACCACGCTCTCCAACATCATAGACGTCCACGTTTTCAATCTTCGCCGGAAGATGGGGCAGGACTTCATCGTCACGCGGCGCGGCCACGGCTATTGCATCGAATGAACTTCTTCCATTCCATCCGTTGGCGGCAGCAACTCTGGCACGGGCTGCTGCTGGCGCTGGTGCTGGCCGGTTTTGGCTTCGCCGCCTGGCGGCTTCGGCAGAGGGATGAAATGCGCCGCATTGACCAGGAATTGGATGAGCGCGTCTCCTGGGTTGTTAGAGCTGGGGCTGCGCTCCGGCCGCTGCAAGACCGCCCGCCGCCAGTTCACCCCTGGCCGCCGCAAGACGGTCTTCCACCGGACCGCCCCTGGCCGGGAGATCATCCGGCCGCCGGAAACCCGCCTCCCGACATGCAGCAACTGCGTTTGCCGGAACACGAGGCAAACCTCTTCGATGGCGGGCCTGGCGGGGCGTTCTATTACATCGCATGGCATCCCGATGGCCGGGAAATCTCCCGCTCGCTCTCGGCACCCGCTGGGGTGCCCCATCCAGCCTGGGCCGACAGCCCCCGCGGTTCGCGGCTGCGTGGAACCCATCGGGAGCGCTTCCACTTTCCCCCGACCGGGGATTGCATCCTGGTGGGCCGCGACATCAGCCATGACCTGGCAGACCTGCGCCGCTTCGCGTGGCTGCTCGGCGGGGCCGGCGGCATGGTCCTTTTGCTGGGGCTGGCCGGCGGATGGTGGATTTCCACGCGCGCCCTCCGCCCCATCGGGGACATCAGCGCCGCCGCAGCCAGGATTTCCACAGGCGACCTCACGGAGCGCATCCGCACCCGCGACACGGATAGCGAACTGGGCCAGCTTGCCAGCGTGCTGAACGCCACCTTCGCCCGCCTCGACGAGGCCTTCACCCGGCAGGCCCGCTTCACCGCCGACGCCGCGCATGAACTCCGGACGCCCGTCACCGTGATGCTCACCCACACGCAAAACGGCCTCGACAGCCCATGCGACAACGAGGAACACCGCGAAGCCTTTGAAGCCAACCAGCGCGCGGCGCAGCGCATGCGTCACCTCATCCAGTCGCTGCTGGCGCTGGCCCGGCTTGACTCCGGCGAAGCTGCCGCCCTGCGCGCACCTTGCGACCTTGACCGGATCTCCCGCGATACCACCGAACTCCTGCGTCCCCTCGCCCAGGAGCAAGGTGTTACCCTCGAAGTCGAACTTATCCCCACCCGCTGCGAGGGCAACGAGGAACAGCTCGGCCAAGTTGTTACCAATCTCGTCAGCAACGCCATCTTCTACAATCGCCCCGGGGGCAGCGTGCGAGTGAAGGTGTCCACCGAGGCGGACACCGCCATTCTTTCCGTCTGTGATACGGGCCAGGGCGTCTCATGCGAAGACCTCCCGCACATTTTTGAGCGTTTCTACCGCGCTGATAAAGCCCGCGCGAGCGTTGCGGGCCGCAC
>JAPLUA010000157.1 GCA_026397855.1 Verrucomicrobiota bacterium
CAGATGCGGCCCGTCTTCCAATCCACCGGGCCACCAAAACCGACGCCGGCTTTCAGGCAAGTGCGGCCATGCAGCAATTCGGGGAGCGCTCGCTCGATCTGTTCGCGAATTCCCGCCGCGCCCCGCTCCCGATCAACCGCCAGCTTTCGTCGTTCGCAGATCTTCCCCGCCGCATCCCCGAGCACGAGTTGCAGCTTGGTCCCCCCGATTTCAACGCCCAGAATCATAAAAGAGGCATTCTTCCTTCAGAAGTAGTCCGGTTCGTTGCCCGGCTTCCATTTGATATTGCAGCCGATGCTGGGCTTCTGATCGGGCGGACACGGATTTCCGGCGAGCAGGGCGTCGAGCGCGGTGCGCAGGTCTTTGCCGGTGGCGGGAATGCCGTTCCCGGGCCGGCTGTCATCGAACTGGCCGCGATAGGCCAACCGCCGGTCCCGGTCGAACAGAAAGAAGTCCGGCGTGCAGGCAGCCCGGTAGGATTTGGCCACGGACTGCGTCTCGTCATGGAGATAGGGGAAGATGTAACCTGCCGATGCGGCTTCTGCCGCCATCCTGGCGGGGCTGTCGGCAGGATAGTTGGCCACATCATTTGAGTTGATTCCCACCACTGCGACCCCGCGCGGATGGTAATCCCGCGCCAGCTTAGCGAGCCCGTGGCGGATGAGCGTTACGTAGGGGCAGTGATTGCACATGAAGATGACCAGGAGCGCGAGCGCAGCCTGGAAGTCGGCCAGCTTCACCAACCTGCCGCTAGGGTCGGGCAGTCGGAAATCCGGCACCTGGGTGCCCAGTGGTAACATCGTGGAATGAACGGCAGCCATGCGGGAAAGTTTCTATTCAGCCTACCCAAACAAATCCAACTGTGGGGGCGGCGTCATTTGTTTAAGTTTGGCGCGATCCTGCTGGCGGCGTGTGGACTGGCGCACATTCCCTTCCGGCGTCAGTTCCGACTCCTCCAGGTTGCCCAGGATCTCCTTCGCCCGCTCCAAAACAGCCTTGGGCACTCCCGCCAGCCGCGCGACCTGGATGCCGTAGCTCTTATCCGTGCCCCCCTCCACGATCTTGCGCAGGAAGACGATCTGATCGTGCCACTCGCGCACCGCTACGTTGAAGTTCTTCAGCCGCGGCAGCCTCCCCGCTAATTCGGTCAGCTCGTGGTAATGGGTCGCGAAGAGCGCTTTCGCCCCGACCTGGTTGTGCAGGTGCTCGACGATGCTCCACGCCAGGCTGAGCCCGTCGAACGTGCTCGTGCCTCGGCCGATCTCGTCCAGGATGATCAGGCTCCGGGGCGTCGCGTTGTTCAGGATGTTCGCCGTCTCGCACATCTCGACCATGAAGGTGGATTGCCCGCGCGCCAGGTCGTCGCTGGCGCCGATGCGCGTAAAGATGCGGTCCACGAGATCAACGCGCGCCTCCGCAGCCGGGATGAAGGATCCCGTCTGCGCCAGCAGAACCAGCAGCGCGACCTGCCGGATATAGGTGCTCTTGCCCGCCATGTTCGGCCCGGTGATCAGCGCGATCTGTGTGTCGGCGCCCAGCCGCGTGTCGTTGGGCACAAACCGTTCATCGCTCAGGTTCTGCTCCAGCACGGGATGCCGCCCATCGCGGATGAAGAGGTTGCCCTCGTTGCCGATCTGCGGACGGCAGTAGCTGTAAAGGCGCGCGGTTTCTGCAAACGATCCGAGCACGTCCAGTTGGGCCAGGGCCGCCGCCGTCTGCTGGATTTCCGCCAA
>JAPLUA010000476.1 GCA_026397855.1 Verrucomicrobiota bacterium
GGGAGATGCTTTCCAGCCGACTGACGTCGGCGGCTACCGGGGCTTGTAGTAGATAATTGCCGAGCCGGGCGCGGCGGGGATTTCCACCGGCAATGCTGACATCGCGCTTCCCCGCGCCGTTCGCTGCTCCGGCGTGTCCTCGAAGCGGATGTCATAGCTCCGCTTCGGGTCAATGGCGTGCAGCCGCACCTGCCGCGTCACGTCCGGGCTCTTGTCGCGCCGGAACAGGATGACCACGCCGGCGTTGAGGTCCGGGCGATGGAACTGGTAGCCGAACCATGCGGCATCGCTCTCGCTGTGAGGGAACAGCGGGTAAAAATCTCCCACCATGAATGGTCTCAGCTTGCGGTAGATGGCGACCGTGCGGCGGACTGCCTCTTCGGTGTCCGGGTCGGCCGTGCTCAGCCGGCCCCGGGCGTTGCCGGGGACGAGGATGTTCCCCGCGGTCATGGCGCTGCGGAAGGCGTAAGCCGGCTCGCAGGCAAAGTTGCCGCAGCCGTGCATCGGCACCCAGCGCCAGAGGCCGGCGTTCTGAAGCTGGTCGGCGCCCAGGCCCGGCTTGCCGTTGCACTGCATGTCGCTGTGCCAGAGCGGCAGACCGCGCGTCAGCGACTCCAGGTCAATGCGCCGCCCGCCGCTGGCGCACAGATCAATCACCAGGCCCGGATGCCGCGCGCGCAGGTCGTCCCACATCGCGTAGAGGCCCTCGACGTGGCGGATTTCCGTGATGCCCTGGCGGTCGGGAGCGTCGTTGCGCCGCCAGAAACCGAGCGGCTCGATGTTGAAATCCCATCGCACCCAGCGGACCTGGCCGGCGGAGATCTGGGCATCAATGGTGTCGGTGAGCCAGCGCCGGGCCTTCTCGTCGTGCAGCCGGAAGAGCTTGCTCCATTCCTTCTCCGGCGGCATGACCCATTCCGGGTGCTCGCGGTCAATCCGGGTGCCGGGATGCACGCGCTCGGGCTCAAACCACAGCAGGTAGTCCAGCCCGGCGGCCCGCGCCGCGTCTCCAACCGGTTTGAGCCCGCGCGGATACTTGGCCGGGTCAGGCTCCCAGGTGCCCGTGCCATTGGGGAAGCCCCCGGGATACCATTGCTGCGGGTCCATGTCCGACCAGAACACCTCGATGCCGCGCCGCGCCAGGGGCTGCATCACGCTGACGTGCGGCTCCTCGTAGGATCCATCCGGCGCGGCCCAGTTGACGCTGGCGCAGATCGGCGACAGGACCAGCTCGCCATTCCGTCGCGGCATGTAATGGGTCATCAGGACCTGCCGCAGGAGGTTGTTGCCGCGGAGCGGTTCGGCCCCTCGCCAGAACACCAGCAGCATCCGCGGGGTGCGGATGGATTCGCCGGGTCGCAGCTTGCAATGGATCAACTGCTGGCCCGCCCCGACATTCAGCTCGCCCCGGGCCGACCGCTGGAAGCGGGCCTCCCATTGCCCGGACCAGCCAACGGCCATCGCCACGCCGCCGTCGGGCAGCGCGAGATTGAAGAACGGCATGCAGCCGTCCGAGGACCGGCCGCCGACCGGCGCGAAGACCAGCGGCTGCGAACCGCCTGGCGCGAGCACATCCTCAACCGGGGCGAAGCTCTGGCCCGTGTTCTTCTCGCCCACCGAATGATGGATGACCGCCTTGTCCTGCGCCCTGGCCGCAAAGGCCACGTCCAATGGCAGAATGCGCTCAAGGATTGGCGTGTCTTCACGGCCCTGGTTCTCAAAACGCAGCACCCATTCCACCGCGGGCAAATCGGCAAACGCCTTGACCTCCGCGCAGACGCGAAGGCCGGTGGCGGGGTCGGTCCAGGTCAGCGTCCGGGGCGCGCCGCCGGGCTTCGACTTGGCGCGCGTAGCTTTCCACGATGGGAGGAGGTCGCCTGAAGCCCGTCCACCATAGGCGAAGGAGAATGGGACCGTGGCGGCCCCGGCATCGAAATGCCGGGCCAGCCACTTGTCCCGCAGCTTCATCTCCGCCCGTTCGGGCACGGCTGCGGAGGATCGGAGCACGAGAGCCCCCGTGATAACCAGGAATAGGCTGATGGTGAATCGTTTCATGCCATGCTGCTCCGCTTACACGTCCCGCTCATAAATCCGGTAAGTCTTGTAGCGAACGCCGCCGATGGCCTCCAGCACGCGGCACATGGCCTCGTTGTCCTCGAGGATCCACGACGCCTCGGACTCGCGCACGCCCGCGTCGAACCCCACCTTGAGCCCCTCGATCAGCATCGCCGACTCGAGGCCCTTGTTGCGGTATTGGGCCTTCACCCCCAGGGTGATGACGCGCGTGCGCGGCGGACATTTCCAGCCCAGCAGGTACGGGATGAAGCCCAGGATCTTCGGCGTGAGCAACCGGCCGCGCAACGGCTTGAGCGGCACGTTGTAATCGGGCAGCGCCAGCAGGAAGCCGACCGGCTCCGTGCCGGCCTCGGCCAGCCAGATGAGGCCCTCCATCAGCAGCGGCTTGAGGCGCTCCGCCATGAAGTCCACCTCGGCATCGGTCATCGGGACGAAGCCCCAGTTCTCCTCCCAGGCGGCGTTGTAGATCTCCTTGATCCTGGCCAGGTCATCCGTCAGCGTCTTGCGCCGGACGGCGCGGAAAGCGAGGTTCAGGTCCATGTTGAACGCGAGCAGATCCTTGGCTTTGCGAAAACCTTCCGCCTCCACCAGCTTCACATAGTAGCGCGGGTTGTAGGTCATCATGATGACCGGCGCCGAGTCGAACGCATCCACCAGCAAGCCGCACTCGTCGTTCGTGGTGGGGTTCATCGGCCCGAGCACGCGCTTCATCCCCTTTTCCCGGGCCCAGCCCAGGGCCTTGGCGAATAGCTGCCGGCTCGCCTCGGCGTCATCCTCGCACTCGTAGAAGCCTAAGAAAGCGGCCTGGTCCTTGGCGGCGCGGTTGTGGTTGTGATCGAGGATGCCGGCAATGCGGCCCACGTCTCGCCCGCCCCGGGTGGCGATCCAAAGCTGCATCTCGGCATGCTGGAAGAGGGGGTTGGCGTCGGTGAACACCTTCTTGAGATCCATCAGCAGCGGCGCGACCCAGTTCGGGTCGTTCCCGTACACGCCGTAGCTGACCTTGAGAAACCGCATAACGTCGCGCGGGCTGCGCGACAGCGGGACAACCTGGATGTCACTGCTCATGCTGTGTAAGTCCTGACCGCCGGGAAACACTTCGCCGGCCGGGCCAGAGAGTGGCGGAAGGAGGCGATGGGGTCAACGGAACAACATGCAACGCTGGCCATTGGAGCCGTTTGTTACATTCCCAGGCTGCGCGCCCAGCGTGACAATGTAACAAACGACCCCAAGGCCCCGCCCGGCAGCCCCGGTGCCGTGCCTCCACGGCGGTCCAAGCGTGATTCAACGGTAGTGCTACGGTATTGCTACGGTATTGCCCCCGTAGCGGCCCCATGTTGATCAGATCAACATGGGGCCGCTACCGTAGTTGCGGCACCCTTTCAATGCCGCTGCCTTTGGGTTTGTAACGTAACAAAGCGACAGCCGGGAGCTGGAGGGATGAACTGCCGAACAAGTGGCGGACAGAGCTGTGCAGGCCGAAACCGGGGGTGGGGAGGAGGCCTGGGATGCCCCGCAAACGCGCCTGGAGGCCGCTACAGGGCTTTGAGGGGGCCGGGTGGTATGTGGGGACCCCCGGAATGTAACAAATCGCCCTAATGCCCGTTATGCGGTGTGACGTAACATTGGACATTTTTGTCCGCTCCCGTAGAGCAGTCACCCACCCCAAGCGGACCTGTCCCGAATCGAGCGGCCCGCGGCCTCGCGGCTCATAACCTCGTAGCCGCCGACGTGAGTCGGCGCTAATCTCCGCTCCGACCGGAGAAGATGGCGCGGACTTACGAGGCTGCGAATGTCCGCGCTCCGGAAAAATCCAAGATGCGCACACTCCTTGGCGGGAGGCAACTTGGGGCTTGTGCTGGGGAGGTGGGGCATTCTAGATTCCATTGTCTGTTGCTGTTGCTACAGGCTCTATGATTATGCCATCGCTACCGGGCCAGCGGGTGCGTAGGGTCTTTGATTTCGCTACGGCTTGCGCCGCGACGATGGCGGGGCTTTGCTCTGCGGGCTGCTCGAATGGGGCACGGATGCGAAGATTTCAGGTGCAAAAGCCCGCGAGCAACAGATCGTTTTCGGTGTGCAGCCTCCGCTCCTCCGCCCGCCACCCTCCCTGGCCGTGGATCTGGCGCGCCGTGATGAGGGCGGGAACCGCACCCTAGCATTATGCCCCATTTACCCCCCCCTCCCCCCTCCAGACTTACCACCAACCCCTGATCTGGCGGCTTTGC
>JAPLUA010000207.1 GCA_026397855.1 Verrucomicrobiota bacterium
GTGCGGTCGCTGCTGATGGGCGGTCGCGGCCTGCCGGAGATAACCGGCAAGGATGAAGCGGCAGTTGCTGCCGCCGTGCAACGGGTGCGCCGCCGCGTCAAAGCGTGAAAGTGGTTTTTGACACCAACGTGGTCGCCAGCGCCAGTTTTTGGCGGGGCGCGCCGTTTGACTGCCTGGCCGCATGGGCACAAGGACGATGCGTGGCCGCGGTCAGCTCCAACCTGCTGGCCGAATACCACGAAACCATTGAAGAACTACGCCTGGATTATGCCGATCGTAATTGCGTTGAATGGGTTGAAGCCTTGACCGAGTCCGCCGAACTGGTATTCCCCACCGACCGCGCCACCGGGGCGACGATTGATCCCGATGACGAAATGATCCTGGAATGCGCGCTGGCGGCGGAGGTTGATTTCATTGTGACCGGCGACCGGAAACACCTGCTGCCACTGCGTCATTTCTCCGATATTCCAATCGTCAGCCCGGCTGAATTCCTGCGGCATCTGCGCGCCAAATAAATCAAGTTGTTGGCCGAGTGGTTGAAGGCACCCAGCCGGAGAGAACGAGCCAACACCAGAGGAGCGGCTGCCAGCACGGGAGAGGCGGACGGAACGCAGGCATGCCCCGCACCTGGACAGTTACGCCCGGTGAATTCCCCCACCCCGCATGGCCATCAACGCGCCTGTCTTGGCGCTTACGGCCATGAAACCTGTCTAATGTCCCTTAAGGGACACTAGGCAAAAATGAATCCTCATGAGAAACTCCACTCCATGACTAGGCAAGCAAAGATCGGCGGGCACCGCGGACGAGCGGTCCTGGTGAATGTCCCTTAAGGGACACCAGGCAGAACTGAATAAGCATGGAAGAATGCGCATGATGAATAGCCAAGCAAATGATCGGCAGGCAATGTTGCCGGACCGTTCTGATGCCAGCCCCTCACGGGGGGGCGGGTCCGGCTGCCATTTTGTCATGACGATGCCGCTTGAAGTCACATGGGTTATCCTCAACCAGCATCCTGATCCGCGGCAGCGGGTCGGGAGGATGGGCGGGCTTTCCGGGGACCAGGACTGGGCCCATGGCAGCCATCTCGCCGTGCAATACATTGAGGCGGGTGTGTTCAGCTATTATGTGGCGATGGGAAACGGCCGGACTTTGCCGGTGCGGATCGGCTGCGCGCCGGACGGCATCAAGTTTCTGCAAGCGCAGTGGGAGGGCGAATCCGCGAACTTATTGCTGTCACTCGCCAGGCTGGAGCCAGGTGCCCAGACGAATCCTATTGTCCGCGCGCCCGTCAGCCAATCACGTGAACATGCATAGCATCATCTACCCGCCGCTAGAAGTCAGGGCTCGCGTGGACGCTCTCCGACAGGCTTTGAAGTGCTTGATCATGGCGTCAGTGGCCGTGCTTGCCCTTACCAGCGTACAGGCAGGGCTTACCTCAGTCTGGGACTTTGAGGCAGGCACCAGTTCCGCCTCTCCGAATGGTTTAGGGGCTACCCTGGCACTCGGACCGGCAGATGCAAGCATCACGAAGGCAAATGGAGGGGGGCATGGCGGCGCCGACACCTACAGTTTGGAGCTCCAATACAACAGCAGCGGAAGCTATTTCACAATCAACCTGAATCCGCAAACCCTGTCCGGGTTGTCCTTGAGCTACTGGGCGGCCACTTCGCCAGGCGCGGCTGGGGCTGTGTCCTGGTACTATTCGCTTAACTCCGGCGCCTATCAAATCCTCTTCAATCCACCGCATGAGGTGACCGCCACATGGACCCAGTATTCGCTTAATAATCTCAGCACGCTGGACTATGGCAGCGCGACTTCTTTGACATTGAAAGCCCAGAGAGACATCGTTTACACGTCAAACGCCATCCACTTCGATGACATCACTTTGACCGCTGTCCCCGAGCCCGCCAACGGCGCGTTGGCCGGTTTCGGTTTGCTCGTTGTGGGGTTGTCGGCCGGGCGCTTTTACCTCTCTCGCCGCTCGCTCCACCACCGCGCGCCATCCCAGTCTATGAGCTCATACGTGATTCTGCTGGCTTTGGGCCTGGCGGCGGTGTCCGGCCGGGCGCAGAGCGGCGGGACCAACGATGCGCCGGGCCAGGGGGCGAAGCTCGAGGAGCGCGGACCGAAGAGGGCGGAGCGGGTCTGGACCCGGACAGACGGCGTGAAGCTGACCGGGGTGTTTGTGGCCCGGCACGGGTCGGTTCTGGCGCTCAAGGAGGCGGGCGGGCGCAATGTGTTTTGGAGTTGGGCGCAGGTGTCGCAGGCCGACCGCGATTACCTGGCGCGAGAGAAGGCCGTGTTTGGGCCCCATACAGCCCCGGCGCCGGCGCCGCCGCCGAGCCGGCAGGAGCTGGTGTCCCAGCGCATGACGCAGGTGGCCGCCCGGGCCGGATCGGCCCCGGTGCCCGCGGAAGCCGCGCCCCCGGCCAGCGCGGCGGAAAGTAATGCAGTGGGGCAGACCACGGAACCAAAGCAGTGAACGATGACAGCGAGAGGCAACCGATGCGAAACATGAGAATACTATTGGCAAGCGGAGCGATGCTCCTGCTCTGGGTCACCCAGACACTTTCCCTCAAACCCGGCTGGAATGCCGTCAACCTGTTCGTGGACCCGCTGGTCGGGGGATGCGACCTGGTGTTCACCAACCTGCCGGTGCGCAGCGTGTGGCTGTGGGATCGGCAGTTCACGACCCGGAACTTCATCACCGACCCCGCGCACACGCTGCCCGAGGATGATCATTGGCGGAATTGGTACAGCTCCGCCTCGGGGATGGGTTTTGCCAGCGGCATCCGGGCGATGTCCGGGGGGCAGTCCTACCTGATCGAGGTCTATTCCAACGCCGCGCCATTTACCGTCACGCTCAAGGGCCAGCCCATCCTGCCGGCCCCGCGGTGGGTGCCTCACGAGATGAACCTGGTCGGATTCCCGAGCGCGCCCGGGACGGGGCCCTACTTCCTGGATTATTTCCGGGGGCTGCCCCACATTGATGTTTCCACCACGTATGACCCGGCGCTCTTCTCGGTGAGGACCGGCAGCACCGGTCTGCCGTTGACCGCTCCGGCCCGGACGCGGATGGAGCGCGGCGTGGCGTATTGGGTGCGGTTGCGGGATGTGACGGGCTGCACGGCGCCATTCACGATCAGCGGCCTGGGCAACGGGTTGATAGATTTCAGCACCAACGGGGTGACGCAGGACTTCACGCTGGTCAACAACTCCACATCGGCGGTGCAGGTGGTGCTCTCGACGGCGTCTTCCGAGGCGCCCCCGACGGGGCAGCCGGGGCTGGCCGGCCCGGTGGCGCTCTCGTGGTATCACGTCATCTCGTTCACCAACAGCACGTGGGTGAGTTTCACGGCCCCGTTCACCGTCACGGTGCCCGCTTCCGGCCAGGCCGGAGTTCGGCTGGGCATCCGGCGCGGCGACCTAGTCCCGGCCAAGGCCGGGGACGTGTACCAGAGCCTGGTCAATGTGCAGGACACGGCGGGCCGGGTGCTTTACCAGTTGCCGGTGCGCGCCACACCCACCGCCACCGCCGGCTTCCGCTCGCTTGCGTCCGGGGCCAAGGGTCTCAAGGACAACTCAGGCCTCCCGGCCAGCAGCGCCTTCGAGGGCCTCTGGGTCGGCGGGGCGGATATCACCTTCGTCAACAATCCTGTCCCCACCACCAACGGCTGGAACTACACCACCCTCTCCCCGACCCGCAGCGCCTTCCCGGTCACCCTCCTGGTGCATGTGGACAGTAACGGCGTTTCCCGCCTGCTCCAACGGGTGCTGGTGGTTCCGACGACCACGGGCCCGACCAACGCCACTACTACCGACTTCACCCTCTACGCCGATGAATCGCTGGTGCCCCCGGGATCGAGCAACGTGGTCCGCCTCTGCGCGACCACCATTCACTACATACCGCCGCAGGTGATGTCCGGAAGCTTCTTCCTCACCAACACCTGCTCCTACGGCCTGGATTACAACGACCCGCTCAATCCCTTCAAGCACCTCTATCATCCCTACCACGACAACCTGACCTCCAACTACCAGACGAACCTGCCTCCCGGCATCGAGTCCTACACCCTGAACCGGGCCGTCACCCTGTCGTTTACCAGCCTGACCAACTTTACCGCCGATCCCATGTGGGGTGCCATGGAGGCCGCCGGCATCTACTCGGAAACCATCACCGGCCTCCGCGAATGGCCGGTCATCTGCGCCGGCCCCTTCGGCCTCCGCCGAATCAACACCGTCAACACCATCCAGCAGTAAAACAAGAGAGACACGATGAAGATTGCAACACAACTGACCATAGCGGCGCTCCTGGCGGCCGCCGGGGCTGGAGGCACCGCGCGGGCCCAATCGTCCACCGTCCCGCAGATGGTGACCTACCAGGGTTCCCTGCGCACGTCGCAGGGGCTGCCCTACCCGACCGGAACCTACCAGGGACAATTCAGCCTGTGGACGGTGCCGACGGGCGGCGCGATGGTGTGGGGGCAGGGCTACACGTTCAGCGTGCTCACCAACGGCGAGTTCAACGTCCTGCTGGGCGACTCGACCAGCACGCCCTTGCCGCCAACCCCCGTTACGAACACCATCAGTTCCGCCGGGGGCGCGCTGGTCGGCTCCGCGACCCTCTCCGGGGGAACCGTCCAACTGACACCGGCCGCGAGCAGCACCGCAGGCAACTTCTTCCTGAACGACCTGTCCCCGGGCTATGCCGTGAGCGCCTTCAGCGCCCAATTCGGCGCTATTGTGAACAGCGGCAGCAGCCCGACCTACGCGGACGGATACAGCTTCAACTTCATGGGCGAGAATCCGTCATCCCCCGCCGTCACGAATCAGACAGCCGAGTATGGCCTGGGCAACGGGCTCTCGGTCTGCTTCCACCTCTACAATACGAATAGCTGGAACAACGGTAATTTGAACGATAACTACGTGACCCTGAACGCGCAGGGCGTTGTGCTGGCCACCAACCACTTCCAATTCTATAACCTCTATGGCCCCGGCGGCACCACGCCGCTGGTCCAGATATCCATGAACGCGAACCAGCAGGTGACCGTGATCTACAATGGCACCACCTTATGGAACAATTACCAGGTCTCCTTGCAGCCGGCGGCCGGGTGGCGGTTCGGCTGGGGCGGCCGTTGCGGCGGGGACCACGCGCAGCAACAGATCAACGATGTCAGCATCGCCACGACGACGAGCGGCCTCACCCTGTCCGGTGTCATCCAGAACAATCCCAACCTCTGGATGGGCATCGTTCTCACCAGCACACCCGACGGCCCGTTGGCCTCGCCCAGCGCGTTGGCCCCCCGCCAGCAATGGGTCAGCTCCGCGTATTCCCTGAAGTCGAGCATGGCCGATGCCACCATCGCCATCGGCACCAACAGCCTCGGGTTCCTCTCGGTGACCAACCTCAACCCCTCCCTGGCGCAGGCCAATGGCCTGCAGTTGGTGGGGGTGTCCAACGGCGTCGCCAGCTATCTGCCCGTGGCGCAGTCCCCGACCAACCTCCTGGTCCAGACCAACCTCACGGTCGCTGGACCCGTAACCGTCGGCGGGATCGTGACGACGGCGAAACTGCTCGGGCCGGTCGGCTCGACCCTCAGCCTGGGTGGGGCGAGCGTGTTTGCCAGCAGTTGGACCAACTTCACCTATGGCGCCACCAACAGCACGGGCCTCAACGACATGTGGCTGATGGTCGTGGCCCCGTATCCCACCACCACCGGGAATTACAATATCTATCTCAGAATGGCCACCCCGGCAGCCGCGTTGACCACCAACCTGTTGTATGCCTGCAATGGGGAGGACGGCGTGTTCGATCGGGTGATGACGGTGCCGCTCCCGGCCAACTGCACCTGGAGCATTTTCTCGGGCTGGCCGACCAACAATCTGCCGACGGTCTATGGTCTGAACCTCTATCGCTGAATCATGATGAAGAAACATTCCCTTCCCCGCCTGGTCTCCAACATGCTCCACGCCGCAAGCTCCATCCTCCACGCTCCACGCTCCACGCTCCTGGCCGTCCTGCTGTGCGCCCCCATCGCCACGCTTGCCGGCGTGCCGCAGGTCATTTCCTATCAGGGCCGGATCAACCTGGCTGGCGGCGCTCCGCCGTCCAAGGGCACCTACGTGATCCAGGCCCGCATCTACAACAACGCCACGGGCGGCACCGTCCTGTGGGGCGAGACCTATCCTGTCTCGGTGAACGTCCTGGGCATCTTCAACGTCAGCCTGGGCAGCGGTGGGGCCGCGCTCACGCCCGCGCCCACCTACGCCACGCTGGCGCCCGCGCTGGATGGCGGGCCGCGCTACCTGGGCATCACCGTGGTGGCCACCCCGGCCGGCTGGGTGAACTCCTCGCAGGAGATGTCGCCGCGCATTCAGTTGCTCAGCAGCCCCTACGCCCTGCGCACGGCCATGGCCGATGTCGCCAATACGTTCCAGGGGACGCCGCCCGCCGCCTTTGCGGTGATGCCGGTGCAGCCGCAGCAGCCCAACCTCGACTCGGTGCTCGCCTACAGCGGCACGAACCTGGCCGCCTCAAGCCTGGGCTGGAACATCGCCAGCAACGCGGTGGTGGCCAACCAGAGCCTGGTGGCCGCCAGCGTCCTTTCCATGGGCAGCCTGTCGGGGCAGATCACCGGGCCGGCCACCAATGGCCTGGCCCTGGGCACGAACGTCAACTCCATCACCATCGCCTCCTTCACCACCCCCTTGGGAACCACGGCGGGAATGCCGGTCGGCACGGTATGCTTTACCAATACCAGCACCGGATCCTTCACCAACACCTCGGATTCCCTGGTGATGTTCTTTTGGAAAACCGCCAATCCGTCAACCACCCTTAACAGCACCATCACCCTGCAATTCAGCAATGGGCAGACCAACACGGTGCCGTTTGCAAGCCAGGATGGCAGCAACACATCGGGTTTCACTACTTGGCCCAGCAGTTACACCTTGCTGCCGGTTCCGGCCGGGACGGTGGTCTCCTGGAACATGGCAAGTCCTCAAACCATGACGGGCATTCTCAACTGCAAGCTCTGGCAATAACGGGACCACGAGACCACAAGACTATCTTTTACCTATGCCTAAGAACCTGATCCTCATTTTGGCCGCGGCTGCCAGCCTCCTGGCAGCGGGGCGGACGTCGGCCCAGCTTTCGGTGCCGCCGGCGTTGAATTACCAGGGTGTCCTGACTCCCATCGGCGGCGTCCTGACGCCCGGTTTTTATACCCTGGCCTTCCGGCTGTATGCCGCCCCGGTGGGCGGCTCGCCGGTGTGGGCGCGTTCGTTCACCAACATCTATGTGGGAACCAACGCCACGGTGAACTGCACCCTCAACGATGCCGGGGCGGAGCTGCTGCCCTCCGGCACCAGCATCCTGGTTGCCGCCATGACCAACACCCCGCCGGTCTATCTGGGACTCACGGTGGTGCAAACGCCGGCGGGCGCCGTGGCCTCGCCGATGGAAATTGTCCCTCGCTGGCCTTTCCTGAGCGTCCCCTACAGCCTGACCGCCGCCATCGCCGACAACGCCCACGCCCTGAACACGCCCACGCCCATGACCAACCTGCTGGCGCTGGGAACACCTTCCTGGCCGCCAGGCAACTATGCCTTGGGCTATGCCAACCCGGGCGGGGCAGCGACCGCCCTGCCGATGGCCAATGCCATCAGCATGACCAACAACGGTCTGGCTTTCTCCGGCGGGTTGTTCTGCCAGTCGAATCTGCTGGCCGACCAGTTGGTGATCCCCGGCATCAGCTACCAGCCGGTGTCGAGCCTCTTCAAGGGGCCGATCCACCTGTTGCAGCCGGCGGGTTCCCCCCAGGGCGTGCCCAGCGGCACCAACTTCTGGACCTGGGATGGCACGCCATCTTCGTTCACGATTGGCTACACGAATGGAGCTTCTGTCGGCCCCAAAAGTGGTGGCGTTTACTGCCTCACGACGGTGAACGGCAGCCTAGTTAGCGGCCAATTTGTTTTCAATATTTGCTGTGGCACAAACGCGAACCAGAAGTTGGTTGGATTTTGCAACACCCCGGCGAATACGAATTCCTTGGCCGCGATGGGCTTCGTCACGGACCCGGCGGCAGCCAGGCTTAATTGCCCGATGTTGCGGTTCATTCCCGCGAATCCGGGCGGCTACCTCTGGGTAACGCCCACCACCGCTTTCTGGAGTTCGGGCGGCGTGGATTTCCTGAGCAGCAGCTTCCTGCCCTTTGGAGCGCCCTGAACGATGCCTCCGCCGAACCCAGCCTGCAAACCACTTTGATCTGACCGAACGCGACTGAAATATGAATCAAGATATGCGCACGAAACACTTCCTTGCCGGGTGCCGCCGGGGCGCCTGGCTGCTGGCCCTGGTCGGCAGCGCCCTGACCGGGCGCGCGGACTACGCCGGCCTTCCGAATTATTCCAACCCGTGGTATAACACCAACGGCATCAACGGTGCCCTGACGAACCTGGTTCCTGCCACCACGACGTGTTACGGGGGCAATGCCGGGGTTTACGGCCTGCCCGGTGGCTTCCCGACCAACCCGATCACCGACGGCACCTTTACGATGGCCAGTTCGAGCATCGGCCTGCCCTTCGCTGAGACCACGCCCAATGCTGCCATCGGGAGCATGATCATCCCCCCGACCGGCGCGCTCACGAACACCGCCCCGCTGGGCTTTTTCCCCACCAACGGCGCCTATTTCTCACCCACGACCGGCCAGTTGATCGCCGCGGAGGGCGGGAACCTGGCGGTGCAGTGGCTCATGGCCAACGGCAGCACCAACACCATTACTTACCTGGTCTCGGGTATTCCGGTGCGGCGTCCGCAGCGGCTCTACTGGACCGCGGCCCCGTATTATGCCCCGGTGGTCTCATTGAATGGCAAGTTTGCCATCATTCACTACAATGATGAGATTCAGCCTCCCATCGTCACCACCAATATCACCACCAACATCATCTCGGGCAGCGTCAGCACGACCAACTACGTGACCAATATCGTCACGGACACCTCTTCGGCGGTGTGGATCTCCGACAGCGGCGGCAACAAATCCATCCAGGCCAATGGTTGCAACGGGATGGTGGTGATCGAGTTCTTCAGCAGCGGCAGCTTCCAGACCTCGATCGGGCGGGAAGTGGTGCAGGTGCAGGCGCCGGATATCATTTTCCAGACGGTGAATATCGGGCAGCGCCTGCTGCCGATGGACAAGACTTACGGGGCGGCGGATTTGCAGGCCCAGGTGGCGGCCGGCCAGAACAGCCAGGGCCTCAGCACCCTATGGCTGCAGAATTCCAGCGATGGACAGAGCCCCATGCAGGGCTGGCTTTACTCGATCTACCCGACGGTGGAGGACCCGTGGGACGCTGAGGTCTGGTGGATGAACCCGGGAGTGGCCGGGGTGTTCTGGCCCTGGGAGGTGGACCAGTATATTGCCAATTGGCCCAACGATTGCCAGGTGATGGTCTGTTCCACCACGAACAGCGCGCCAGTGATCATCCCCGCCAGCCTCAATCCGCAGATTATGCCGGCCCAAAATCCCCCACGCAATTTCTCGCTGCAAGCCAGCACGAATTCCTGCGACATCCTGACGGTCCAGACCAACGGTTATGTGCTTCTGCAGTACAGCGACCAGGCAGAGCAGGTCTGGTTCCAAGTGGTGCGCGCGGTGGAGCACAACGATCCCTTGCTCTACGACCTCACGCCCGTGCCGTGGACCGTTGCCACGCCCCTGGCGCCGGCGACGGTCATCTCCACCCTGCTGCTCGGCCAGCAGACATGGCTGGACCTGGGCACCACCCCCACGATGCCCGGCCGCCAGCCCACCTCGGTCGCCCTTTGGGCCAAGGTGCTGACCAACACCAGCGTCCTCTTCGGCGGGGGCGAAACCAACCAGGTCGTCGGCAGCCTCTACATGGCACCGGTCTCCATATCCGGCAGCAACATCACCTTCACCGCGGGCGCTTACGGCTTTTCCACGACGAACATCACCCTCCCGGGCAGCCTGAACGCGTGGCACCAATATGCCATCACCTACGACGGCTTCAGCCTGGTGATCTATTACGACAGCACCAGTGTGGCCACCTGGACCGCCACGCTCAATGTTCCGTCCGTGCCGTTCTATGTCGGCAACAAGTTTGCCGGGCCCACCAACACCGCCGGCCCGGCCTTTGCCCAGATCGCGAACCTGCAGGTCTGGGCCGAGGCGCTCACGCCCGAACAGTTACAGGCCATCATGAGCCGCAACCTGACGGTGGCGGAGCTGAACAGCCCCGACCTTCTGGCCTGCTACCCGTTCTATGAGAACGAAGACCCCGGCACCGCGCTCGACTTCTCCTCCCAGGGCTACGAGGCCGCCATCTGGCACCCGGGCGGCTATGTAGCAGGAAACCCCGTAGTGTCAAACTCCGGGCCGTGGAGCAGCTACCCGGGCTACCTCTACTCCGGCTGGAGCTACAATCCGAACTTGTACTCCTACCCGGCAAACACCAACGGCCAGACGAGCCTATCCACGATCATTCCGATCCACACCAATTCGGTGCTCGAAACCTGGTGGGCCAATCCCTACCAGCCAGCCGGCATGTCCAGCCCGGTCTATTTTCCGTCCCTGGTGGTGCGCTATCAGCCGCAGTGGCCGACGAACGCCCCCACGATCGTCCTGGCCAACCAGACCGAGCAGAACAGCGCGCTGCCCGATTACGCCCTGAACCCGGCGCTGTATTATCAAAACAACACCAACCAGCCTGGCTTCAACCCGAACGAGGAGCATGCCCTGCTGGCGGGGAACAACCTCTATGCCATCCGCAACGATCTCAACAGCGGGGCGCCGGACAGCTCCGCGCCGCTGGTGCTCGTGCAATACACCAATGCGAACAGCGGGCGACCGGGAATGCTCGCCTACAATGTCGTGGCCACCAACAGCCAGTACGGGTTCAACTACTCCGACGTGGTGCCGAGCATGCTGATTCCGCCGGCCCCCTTGGACTACCTCCCGAATGCGAATTGCCAGTTCAGCACCCCCTCGTCGGGGCCGGCCTGGCGGGACAGCAACACCAACTGGTGGGCCTATCGCGCGGGCCTGGACGGGGTAAGCCCGGCCACGATTGCGATGAACTGGTTCTATCCGAGCCAGCCCGGCTTCTTCTACCCGGGCCAGTATCCCCAGCCGGCGATCGGGCAGCAGATTCCCTTCCTGAGCGGCCACGGCAGCCAGGGTACCCCCGTGCCGGTCCTCTACACGGTGAACTGGCCGGCCATTGTTCCGGTGCTGCACATCGCCGACACCCTCACCCAACCCAACCAGCAGCAAGTCGGGTTGCCCGACATCGCCGGCCAGCTCAGCGTGAACGTGCTCTTCCAGCAATCGCTCCCCTACGCCTTCTCGAATGTCACCTACACCACCCCCTCGGGAGCCGTGGTTCAGGGCGTCTATGAATACCCGACTGGCAACATCAGCAACTCGGTGGTGCTCATTGACCCCACCCAGATTCGCCCCAGCCCCGTGGTCTTCACCCTGCCGACCACCCTCCAGACGCAGGTGCAGAACGGGCGCACCTATTTCCCGGCCCTGCCCCCCGAGTTAAATCAGCGGCTCTGGTGGCAACAGACTGTGACCTCCAGCGGCGCCGGGCAGCTTTTCCTCCTGGGCCAGAACGTGCAGCCGCCGGCTGGCGTGAACTACCTCCTGCTCAACTGCCTCACGCCCGGTGAACTGGCCGCCACCCTGGCCCTCAGCACCGATGCCAACTGGCAGGCCGCCGTCAACGGCCTTCCCACGGGCCCGGTGGTGATCGCCCCCAATCAG
This sequence comes from Verrucomicrobiota bacterium, assembly GCA_026397855.1. Classification (GTDB taxonomy): domain Bacteria; phylum Verrucomicrobiota; class Verrucomicrobiia; order Limisphaerales; family UBA8199; genus JAPLUA01. The sequence continues at coordinate 11,784 of JAPLUA010000207.1, forward strand.
CCCTTCGACACCCTGGCGCTCAGCGCCGGCATTGGCTGCGGCAGCGGCTTTGTGACCATGGCCTTCAACAGCGGCTCCAATGTGCCGCCGGGCAACCCGATCTCCCTGGCCTGCATCAACGTCCAACCGCCCCTGGTCACCGGCGCGATCGAGGTCATCACCCCCGTCAACCCCCTCAGCCCCCAGACCACGATGCGCCACTCGGTGGATTGCGCCGGGCAGCCGCAGAATTACCAGTTCGACTGGCGCTACAACTGGAGCACGACCAGCCCCGGCACGGATTTCACATCCTGGCCTGCCTATGGCTCCAGCGCCAACCAGATCACCTTCGGCCAGGGACAGCCCCTGTTCACGCTCCAGAGCACCTGGTTCGTCTGCCGCTACCGGGCGCTCAATCCCCTCAACCCGGCCGGCACCAACAACTGGAGCGCCTGGACGCAGCCCATGATCGCCGAAAGCTGGGTGCAGCGGGCCATGAACGCCATCAACCCCTACACCCAGCGGTTGACCGACTTCCAGCAGTATCCCCCCAATTACCTCGTCAACATGGTCGCCCAGGCCGGTGCGCCCTACCTCGGTAATGTGGCCTTGAACGACGCGACCATCAACGACTTCGGCCTGATCCAGATCTACTCCACCATCTACGACCTGACGCGCTCCATGATCGCCGCGATCCCGGGCGGCGCCGACCAGGGGATGAACGACACGCTCCGCTACGCGGTCACCCGGCTCAACGCCCTCTACATGCTGCTGGGCAACGAGGCCTACAGCGATGCC